>NZ_JBYSYV010000020.1:0-90323 GCF_058783805.1 Peribacillus sp. FW305-BF15
ATAGTTTTATAAATAATAACATAATCAAATGACCTAGTAAAAAAATCCAAGTTGGCTAGGTCTATTTTGTATGCATAAATTCGTCACCCAATTATTATTAGTAACCCAGAACACTCTGTACATTCTAAATACTAATAAATTAATTCAAACAAAGACATTGACTAATCGTAAGAAAGGCATGAGCCCAGTAGATTACCGGGTTCATGCCCTCAAGGCTGCCTAAGTAAATAAAGTGTCTAACTTTTTGGGTTCACTTCATTGGCGGCCTTTTGAAATACGATTCTAAGCATACTTTCATATTCAAGTGAAAAAAACCTTTAATGAACTAAAGAGGCAGTTTAGTTGAAAAACAAACTGGGATTTTTATTTGTTTTACTAGTTTGGAGAGTAGCCTATAATCGTTTTTATATAATGAGTAGTTAGAAAGAGGTTTATATGTTTCAAATTTTAAATATAGCATCAGTACCTTTTATGTTTTTAGACCATAAAATTGTCGAAAGAATAATAAGCATAATCTGCTTTTTTCTTTCTGTTTTAATATATTTTCAATTAAGAAAGATGAAGAAATAATACAATGTTAAGCTAACGAGTTAAACATTTGTCTTATTCGACTAAAGGGTGCGTTAGCTGAAGATCGGAGCTGTCTTTAAGGCGCAGCTTTTTCTTTATGCATCTATAGGGGCAGGTGCATAGGAAGTAGTAAAGTAGAGTTGAAAAAAGAATGAAATCCCTCATCCTTCATTGTTTATAAATGGTATAATAGGAAACAACTCCTAGTACAAACGTTTAAAATGCAACTCCATTAAACTGCCTGTTTTTTGAATAAGAATCACCTTGTATTTTACCATAAAATTCAAGCTTTTAATTTTTTATCCTAAGGGCAACAATCTTTTAGAAAACAGCCTAAAAAAGGGTGTAAACGGATCCTTCTAACTAAAAAAAGGTGTATAGGAATGTATTTAATTGTCGAAATAATCTAATATCATTGATGGTTGTTATAGGTTAATATTAAATAATATGGTAATTTACCGCATATAAAATGGGCGTCCGTTTAAACAACAAGGCTCAATTGAATGCAGCCAGTGGAGGGATTTTTGTGGGTATAGCTATCGAAGAAAAACCGTCATTCCTATGTGCTAATTTTGAAGATGGAGTATTAATAGAAAAGGTCCGGCAAGGAAATATGGAGGCACTAGAAGTACTGATGAAAAAATATCAATCTTTTGTAAAGATTAAGGCTAACAGATACTTCTTAATTGGGGCAGATAGAGAAGATATTATCCAAGAGGGGATGATAGGATTGTTCAAAGCCATCAGGGATTTTAATGGCGAGAAACAATCTTATTTTAAAGCGTTTGCAGAACTATGTATCACGAGGCAGATTATTACAGCCATCAAGGCAGCTACTCGTCAAAAACATACTCCGTTAAATTCTTCTATTTCGCTTGATATGCCTATATATGAAGAAAATCCGGATCATACTCTTATGGAAGTAATGACAGGCACCGTTATTTCTGATCCCGTTGCGATATTGATAGATAAAGAATCTGCTGATGACTTGGAATTAAAATTATCTGAGGTTCTAAGTCCGTTAGAAAAGAAGGTTTTGGCTTATTACTTAGAGGACCTTACTTATATAGAAATGTCTGATAAATTAAATACTCACGCCAAGTCTATAGATAATGCGTTGCAGAGAGTGAAGAGAAAATTGGAGAGTTTATTGGAACTTAGAAATAGACACGCAATAGAAGGCACATTCAATAGATAAAAGAGCCGTTTACTATTAAGTTGATCTTTTGGCCAAAGGGTTTTTAACCCTTTGGCTTTATGTGTTTGAAAACCTTAGTTATATTTAATAGTGAAATTAAAAATACAACAAACACCGGTATGGAAGGAAGGGCACTGATGTTAACAGAAATATTAAAACGATTATTCTCTCAACAAGCAAGTCACAGTTATTGCGGAAAACAAGAAGCCTATTGAATTCGATGAAGATTCCGAACAAAAACCTAAAGAGCTTGGAACCTTTAAACTAGGTGAAAAGGTAAATGTAGTAGGTCATATCATAACATTAACAAATGTACATTACACAAAGGAAAGAAACGAATTCGAAGAAACATAGCCCAAAGAAGTATTGGGATTTGATATTGAATACCAAAATGGTACAAAAGAAGAACAAGTTAGCGCAGGAGATTTTGAAGTGTATGACAGCAAAGGTGAAAAGATGGAGGTATATGTTCTCGATACATTAACCGAGAGTGTTCAAGCTGGTAAGCACGTTAACGGACCTGCTGCTTTCGGAGTAACCGGTAATGCACCTTATGAAATCTTTTTCATAGATTATACTACGGGTAGCAAAGCAAAATGGATTATGGAAGTGAAATAATCGTTTTCATGTTCATTTTTTAAAGCAGAAATTTTAGGCAAAAAGGTACTCACAACAATGGTGAGTACCTTTTATTGTAATGCCTTTTAAGTTTCAATCTTCTATATAAAAATATCAATGCATTGTTCTACAGTTGTTGCAGAGGCTAACTGTTTTGCTTTTGTAGCCAATACATCTGCCGGTTCTGTATCGAGAATAACACCAAATAAGTTTTCTATTTCATCCAAGCTTTTTTCTAAACGGGTAGAGATGATTGAAATCGCTATTTCTTTGACAAGTCTGTGTTCAGCCATGTTAATACTCACTTGAATCACCCCTTCTAATAAACTTAAATACCTATATTCGATTATCCAAGTGTTAATTCCTTTTAAGAAAAGAATATGTCGAAAAATAAATCGACACCAGTTACTTAATAATTGGCTATGTAAAAGTAATGATTGTTTTTGAGTAGTCCTGTAGTCAATTTTTGGTATCCTGATTGCATCAAAATAAAAGGGTTAATCTGATATGACTGTGGTGACTATACTGATATTGCTTCATTAAGCGATAGGAAAAGAGAATATATATTTGGGGTGTTGTCTCGCTATTTCCATTACTCAAATGCTGCACAAGACTGTCGCTTTGTCTTACAAATGTATGGATTTTATTTTTGGTTGTTATGTGCATTTTTGTCCGTCCTACAATCATCAAACTCATCGGCTGATTTTTTCTGCATGCTTCACTGTGTGCGAATAGATATCAAGCGTGATTCCACTATATCAAGTCTTTGCCTTTCCTCTTCCAAAAATTCAGTAGATTTTGGTGGAATCAATCGGTGTAACTAGTTTGTCATAGTGTATCTCTTATATTTACAAACGATTAATAAGCTTTAATATTCTGCATCGGTCTTTTTATGACAAAATCCTTAGTTTTTTCTCCATTTTTGACTAATACCATCAATTTCCGCCCTTTACATGTTATAAATGCCGTAATAACCTCCTTTATTTTCGTCTTAACTGTGACTTTTGGTTTATCTTTCATGCGAAGGAATAAAATCACATGAGTTTAACAGAGCATTTAAAATGGTCTGTTAATTTTGAGGGTAGGGTTTGCTATAAGGAATATAGCATCCCTCAAAAAAGATTTCTTGGAGGTAATGTTGATGAAATCTGGCAATAGTGATTTAAACAGACGTAATTTCTTAAAAGTTGGCGGAATGAGTACTTTAGCATTAACACTTGGTTCAACTGGGGTATTTTCTCTTGCGGGAGCTACAAAAGGATTTGCAGCGGATTTCAGCAATCCAACAAGTGGATTTGGTGGCTATGGCCCATTAGTAAAAGATCCAAATGGAGTTCTTGATCTGCCAAGGGGATTTCATTACAAAATGCTTTCAAAAACTGGTGATATCATGCCTAATGGTGACCTTGTCCCATCTGCTCACGATGGAATGGCTGCCTATAAAGGGGAAAAGGGTACAACCATTCTTGTAAGAAACCATGAAAATGGGACAAATTCAGATTACCCTGTAAACGGGAAAAAACCTTGGAGCGCTGGTGCTGCCGGCGGCACAACCACAATAATCGTTGGACAAAATAACAAGGTCATTGATCAGTATGTATCAAGTTCAGGTACGATCCGTAACTGTGCGGGTGGAGCTACGACTTGGGGGACCTGGTTAACAATGGAAGAAACTCGAGATATGGGACATGGCTTTGTATTTGAAGTGAATCCGCTTGACCCTGAAAACGAAATGTCAAGAACACCGATCCGTGATATGGGTTATTTCTCCCATGAAGCTGGGCATGTTGACCCTTCAACAGGAATTTGGTATTTAACCGAAGACGCAAGTCCAAGCTTCTTATACCGTTTTACACCGCATGACCGTAGTCAAAAGCTAGGTTCTCTGCAAAAGGGAGGTATCCTTGAAGCAGCAGCGATTGATGAATTGCCAGCTGCAGCTGCAAGTCAATTTAATACTGGACAAAAATTCGGGGTTGTTTGGAAAAAATTAAATCCTGAAATTGCACAGCAAGATGCTAAGGATAAAGGCTGTATTCAGTTTAGCCGCTTAGAAGGGGCTTATTTTTCTGAAGGTACTTTATGGTTTGATGATACAAGTGCAGGTTCATCACGCCTTGGCCGTGTTTATCGCTACACGCCAGCGACAAACAACTTAGAATTATTCTATGAGTCTACTGATAAAAATGATTTAGAAGCACCGGATAACATTACGATCACTCCTTGGGGAGATCTTTGGATCGCCGAAGATGGCGGCGGCAATGACCGTATGGTCGGATTAACTCCTGAAGGAAATATTTATACTTTCGCTGAGAATATGATGAACGGTTCTGAATTTGCTGGCCCTACATTTTCTCCAGATGGAAATACCTTCTTTGTGAATATGCAAACACCAGGTATCACCTTTGCGATTTGGGGACCATTTGCACGCAGAAATTCTACCCGTAGACGAGCTATGAATCAGGCTTTGCCGCCAGCAAGTCTTGCTCCTGTTGTTTCGGATAAACTTACTGCATTCGCAGAAGAACAAGGAATGTCTATATTAGAAGCAGCAGCTTTAGAGCGTCATGGCATGCCAATTTTATAAGTGATGTTCTCATTTTTTGAGTACTAACAAACCATCATGAATAGGGGGTGAGACGTTTGTTATCCAGTATCGGCATCCCTGGTTTAATTCTCATTCTAGTCATAGCGTTAATCATTTTTGGCCCTTCTAAATTACCCGAAATTGGAAGGGCTTTTGGAAACACATTAAAAGAATTTAAAAAATCGACAAATGATTTGATCAGCAATGAAAAAGAAGAAGAACCCTAACTTTGAAGAAAAAAACAATCGAATAGCTCTTGAGAAATCGAAAAGACTGGAAACTAAATAACTATTTTTATCATTTAATAGAGTAAATGCATGGAGGAAATAGTATGAATATAATAAGGAAGATTTATTTGAAGGGCTGCTTTTCGCTGGCGATGGCTGCCGCTTTTGCCGCAATTCCCGTTACGGCAGATGCGGAGGAAAAGCTCAAGGAGGGAGAGAGGTTTGAACTCACCATTCTCCAGACAAATGACTTTCATGGTCATTTGGATGACATCGTCACGCTGGATGATGGAACCGTTCATCACAATTCTGTTGCGAAGTATGCCACCATCATTGAAAGTGTGCGCAATGAAGAGGAGAATGTGCTTCTCGTCGATGGCGGGGATGTCTTCCTGCGCGGCGAGTTTCAAGCGGGTCAAGGAGAGTTGGAGACGTCCCTGTGAAAGCTTTGGACTATGATGCAATGGCTCTCGGAAACAACGACTTCCGCGTATACCCTGCCGGGGAGGGCACACCGGACAGCCGTTATGAACAGTTAAAGGATTACCATCGCAACGTAAATTTCCCCATCCTTACTGGAAATGTCATTGAAAGGAAAACAGGAAAGTACATACAGAATGTCAAGACCTGGAAGAGTTTTACTTTCTCAGGCGTTAAAGTCGGGATGATCGGCCTTACTTCGATGAAGCCGGAAATTCGGGGTTGGGATGATGTTGCAGACCTCGATTTCATCGAACCGGTTGAAGCGTTCAATGCGTTGCTTCCTGAAGTGAGTGAAAAGTCAGACGTAAACATTGTCCTTTCGCATGCTGGAAATCCCGAAGACCACAAGCTGGCTCAGGTTCCCGGAGTTTCGGCGGTAATCGGGGCAGATACACACAAGGTCATCGAAACTCCCGAATACGAATTCAACGGAGAGGTGATGGTGCCAATTACTCAAGCAGGCGGAGAACAAGAACATTATTTGTGCCGTCTTAATTTGACTTTTGAAGTCGTTGACGCCAAAATGACTTTGGTCGAATCCGATGGATTTCTCTACGACGTCACAAATGTTCCGGCTGATCCGGAGATACAAGCGATTATAGACGATTATCGTTCAGGTTTGAAAGCGCAATAATAAACTCTTCATAGTGCAATGAGGTAAGCACAAAGCGAGGTTATTCACTTTGCCCTTTCTAAATTAATGATAAAGTAAATACTGGAAGGGGGTGTACAAGTCGTTGAAAACTAATTGACTGGCGATTTTTTTATTTTTGCTCACCCGTCTTTTCCACTGACGGGAGTTGAACTTAGTGTAGAGTTTATCTGTTTAGTTTAGCTTAATTCCACTAATTAGTGTGCTAAAACGGATCGTTAGGGAACAAAGCATTTTTATGCCATTGAGATTGCGAAGATTTTCGTTTGAAATTCCATTAAATTCCCTTTTTTGTTTGCTGGAAATCGTTTGAAAGAATTCTTGATATCCATAAACAACCAGTTATTTTTTTAACCGCTGATGGTCATTATAAATAAAGAAGAAGGGGCTACTGATTACGTATGATTCGCATCATATAGTAAATGAGGTGTTAGTTAAAGACGTTTAACTTAACTACTGATAGCTTCATTAAAAAATCGATTCGAGCAAGGAGATGGTTCTCTTGCACGTAAAAGCAGAAAACTCATTCAATAATTGTCATTTATGCTTTGAAAGTTGATGAAACTTTTAAGATATAGGGGATGATTGCTTTGGATGGTAAACTCTAGTCAGATACCAGTTCTTACTCTAATGTAGATGAGGTGTTTATCGCAGAGAATTTATGCTGATTCGAAATGAAGCAAACCCCTTTTTCAGGCAGGGTGCAACGTTCCGTTGCATCCTGTTTTTATGTATTTACTTATTATCCAGACGTGAGCAATTTTATTATTCCCTTATACTCGTATGTGTTTTCATTTTACGGTAACCTGTGTGTTATAAATCAAATTCCATTTCAAACCTATTCATGGGTAAAAACAATTTCATAAAAAACGATCAGTCATTCATTTTTACTATCTTTTAAATGACCGGAACGTACGACTTTAGTTTTTAAATATTTTTCATTAAACTCGGAAATGTCTCCCCATAACGGAACTCTGCCTGCAACATTGGCACCTGAGTTTTGGAGAGCTTCTAATTTTCTCGGATTGTTGGTGATAAGAGTCACTGGATTAGAGCGCAGTTTTTTTAACACCCGAATGGCATCATCATAGTTGCGTGCATCATCCACAAATCCAAGTTCCAAATTAGCTTCCACCGTATCCAATCCTTTTTCTTGCAGAACATAAGCCATGGCTTTACTAAATAATCCGATGCCTCTTCCTTCGTGATTGGCTAAATAAAATAAAGCCCCGGATCCTTGAGTTGCAATCATTTTCATAGCCTGCTTTAATTGAAAGCCACAATCACAGCGTTTGCTTCCGAATATATCGCCAGTATGACAAATACTATGCATCCGGATAAGTGCATCAGCTGAATGTTGGAAATCTCCATACAGTAACACACTGGATTGCTGCATTTCCGCTAAGTTGGAAGAAGCTAAAGTTTCAATGATCTTTTCTATATTATAAGTGCCGTCACCACAAAAATGACCCGCCATATTCTCACATCGTAACCAGCAATACCACTGGAATATAATTGTTTCGCCCTCTAAGTTTACGGGTAATTTGATTGGGCCGACTAAATATATGGATGTTTCATCACTTTTAATAACGTTAATTTTATCTTCTAATATCAAAGCCACTTTTTCATTAATCATATAAACTTCCTCCCGAAAATAATTCTAATACTACGATTCATTTCATATTGTACCCAATCCACTCTTTTGTGAATCTTTGATTTTAAATAGAAAAAAAGCTCCAAATGTACTAAAACGAAAGACAATAGCAAAAGGTTAACCTCATCTTTGGTGTGAAAGCCCAAGACCATTTCTTATTTGAACAGTAACTCATATAACCTCAATAAAGCCACAGCACGGATTTTTCAAATGGAATTCGATTAAAAACACTGTATCTCTTAATTTCAGTAAAAAGGATTGAGAAGCATTATTGCATCAATGGTATTTGGATTAGAAAGAAGTTTGTCTAGCTGCCTGTTTACCCATGAAAATTATGTCTTTCCGTAGGAAATGTCCTGCGAAGTCTTTGCAAAGTTTTGCATCTTTCTTTTTCTAATATGGAAGGGACATTATGTTTACATTCCTGGTCATTTGTTGTATTTACGTTTATTTTACAGACTTCATCTAAGGAAAATGGTGATTTTTTAGATGATATTTACCTTGCAGAATGATTTGGATTGTTGAAAATGCGGATACATCCATTGTCTTTCACGCTCAACGATTTTCCTTGTTTTCGTAAAATTGGAAACAATTAAAAAAACTTCTTCAAATGAAAACAAAAGTGTTATACAATAAAACAAACACAAATAAAGATAAACGGGGGTAAAACAAAATGGTTAATAATTTATGGAATGATAAAGAAGCGTCAAAAGTGACATCTGGAGTAGAAGAACTGGTATATCGGTCTAATTTAATCGGTACAGATCGAGCCGTCTGCAACTGGGGAGGCGGCAATACATCCATGAAAACATTGGAAAAGGATTTTCGTGGCCGGGAAATTGAAGTCATGTGGGTTAAAGGAAGCGGTTCCGACCTTGCAACAATGAAAGCGGGCAATTTCACAGGTTTGAATCTAGCGGATATTCACCCTTTAATCGAGCGTGATGACATGCCTGATGCAGATATGGTTGAATATTTGTCACACTGCATGATCGACAGTAAGCATCCACGTATGTCGATTGAAACTTTACTTCATGCCTTCCTTCCCTTTAAACATGTTGACCACACACATCCAGATGCAATTATTAGTCTTTGCTGTGCAGACAATGGAAAAGAAGTCGCCAATGAAATTTTCGGTGATCGTTTTGTCTGGGTACCATATGAGCGCCCTGGCTTCACTTTGTCTAAAATGATCGCAAAAGGTGTGAAAAATAACCCGCAAGCCGAGCTTGTTTTAATGGAAAAACACGGATTGGTTACTTGGGGTGAAACATCGAAAGAAGCCTATGAAAAAACCATATCGATCATAACGGAAGCAGAAGAGTTTATTAAAAGCCGCCAGCATGAAGAAGATGCATTTGGTGGACAGGCATTTGACTCTTTACCTGAAGCAGAGCGCAAAAAGGTACTTGCTTCGATTATGCCGGTTATCCGCGGTGCTGTGGGCGAGGAGAAAAAAATGCTTTTAACCTTTGACGATGCAGATGATGTCCTGCAATTTTTGAACAGCAAAAATGCGGCAGCCTTATCACAAGTCGGTGCCGCTTGCCCGGATCACCTTGTACATACAAAAATGAAGCCGCTTTTCATTAACTGGGATCCTCAAAATGAACGGACTGAATCCTTGGTGGAAAAAGTTAAAACGGGTATTCAACAATATAAGGAAGAATATAAGCAATACTTCGAGCGCAATAAAAACGGAGGCGATGTGATGTTTGAGGCGGCACCACGAGTTATTTTGATTCCAGGTGTCGGAATGGTCAACACAGGCAGAAACGTAGCCATGGCTAACGTGAGCGGAGCACTTTACCATCGAGCGATTGCGGTTATGAAAGGGGCAACAGCACTTGGCGAGTTCGTATCTCTCAGTGAAAATGAGTCATATAACGTTGAATACTGGCCACTTGAGCTTTATAAATTGTCTCTTTCGCCGGCAGAAGCGGAGTTCTCACGCAAAGTAGCCTTCATTACAGGCGGTGCGGGCGGTATTGGCAGCGCAACAGCACGGCGTTTAGTTTCTGAAGGTGCCCATGTAGTTCTAGCTGATTTAAATATTGAAGGTGCTGAAAAAGTTGCGGATGAAATCAATAAAGAATACGGGGAAATACGTGCTGCAGCTTTTAAAATGGATGTTACTAGTGAAGAGCAGGTACAGGATGCCTTTGAGAAATCAGCTCTTACATTTGGGGGAATTGATATTATCGTCAACAATGCCGGCCTTGCCACATCCAGCCCGTTTGATGAAACAACCTTAAAAGAATGGAACCTAAACATGAATGTACTGGGCACAGGCTATTTCCTTGTAGCACGTGAAGCTTTTAAGCAAATGAAACAACAGGGTATAGGAGGAAATATGGTATTTGTGGGATCGAAAAACTCTGTTTACGCTGGAAAAAATGCTTCTGCTTACAGTTCAGTCAAAGCACTTGAAACACATCTAGCACGATGCATTGCAGTGGAAGGCGGGGATTTCGGAATCCGTGTTAATTCTGTTTTGCCAGACGCCGTATTACAAGGATCTTCCATTTGGGGATCGGGTTGGCGTCAAGAGCGTGCCGCTGCATACGGAATAGAACCAGACCAGCTTGAAGATCATTACAAAAAACGTACGACATTGCTAGTAAACATATTCCCGGAAGACATTGCTGAGTCCATAGCGTTTTTCGCTTCATCAAAAGCAGACAAAACAACGGGTTGCATGGTCACTGTAGACGGCGGTGTACCTGGAGCTTTTAATCGCTGAATAGGTTTTGCCTGTTTTCTTGGATTTTGTTGCTTTAAGTGGAGGGTTTGTCATAGGTGGAATCAATCTATCCAAAAATAATAGATTAAGTATGCACTTCCCATTATGGTAAGTGAAGAATATGTGAAAAGGTAGTAGGAATCATGGAGTAATCAATTCAATCCGTTAAAAGGATGGGACGATATGACAATTAAAGAACAGTACGAAACAGCGAAACAAGCGTATGCGAATTGGGGAATTGATGTTGATGCGGCACTCGAAACACTGAAAAAAGTGCCCATTTCGATTCATTGCTGGCAGGGTGATGATATTGTTGGATTTGAAGTGAACAAAAGTGAATTATCTGGCGGTATTGATATAACGGGAAATTATCCAGGAAAAGCCACTACGCCGGAAGAGCTGCGCATGGATCTTGAAAAAGCGCTATCTCTTATTCCGGGGAAACATCGGGTCAATTTGCATGCCATTTATGCGGAAACAAATGGAGAAGCAGTCGAACGCGATCAGCTTGAGCCAAAGCACTTCGAAAACTGGTTGAATTGGGCTAAAGAAAACGGTCTTGGTGTGGATTTTAACCCGACACTATTTTCCCATGAAAAAGCAGCAGACGGCTTGACACTTTCTCATCCAAATGAAGAAATTCGTGAATTCTGGATTAATCATTGCATCGCCAGCCGAAAAATCGGAGAGTACTTTGGCCGTGAACTAGGCAATCCCTGCTTAACAAATATATGGATTCCAGACGGCTACAAAGATATTCCAAGCGACCGTTTGACACCGAGAAAGAGATTAAAAGAATCCCTTGATCGAATTTTTACAGCAGAAGTGGATGAAACATGTAATTGGGATGCTGTGGAAAGTAAAGTATTCGGTATTGGCTCCGAGTCATATGTCGTAGGATCGCATGAATTCTACCTTGGCTACGCACTGAAAAATAACAAGATTTGCTTAGTGGATACAGGTCATTATCATCCGACTGAAACTGTATCGAACAAAATTTCTTCGATGCTATTATACAGTGATAAACTAGCACTTCATGTTTCGCGCCCGGTTCGATGGGACAGTGACCACGTCGTAATTTTAGACGATGAGCTTCGTGAAATTGCGCTTGAAATTGTTCGCAATGATGCATTAAACCAGGTGATCATTGGCCTTGATTTCTTTGATGCCAGCATCAACCGTGTTGCTGCCTGGACGATTGGTACGCGTAATATGATTAAGGCCCTCTTATATGCCTTACTTGTACCGAACGATCATTTGAAAGAACTGCAAGAAAAAGGCGATTTTACTGAGCGACTGGCATTAATGGAGGAATTTAAAACCTATCCATTTGGTGCAATTTGGGATTATTATTGTGAAAAAATGAATGTGCCGGTAAAGGAAAGATGGCTGACGCAAGTGAAAGAATATGAACATGATGTTTTAGCAAAGCGTTAAAATAACAGGTTGTCCTGAATCCGCAAACCGATGTGTGACTAATTCCGCTGAATTAATATGGGGTCTATCGATTCGTCCCGAGTGAATGGTCTGGAATTACCGAAATATAACGAAGAAGTGGAGAAAAAGTAAAAAAGTTTTTGTTTAAATTAGAAAATTAATATAGTTAAAAAGGAAAACTTATTAGAAAGGTAATTCCTTTATAAAATATACCTATAACGATCTATGACACAGGTCTTTCTATGGGTATATTTTTTTTGATTGCACGTTAATAAATAGACATGAAAGCTAGTCAATTTGTGTTAAATCCGGAATGAGAGTCTCGTGCAACAAATTGATTTAACCAGTTGAAAATTAGACTGAGGATTGAGGAGGAATCGTTAAAGTAACTTTTTCTAAAAGGGGAGGATTTGGATTGAAGGTATCAATCTACAGTTTAAGATAATAAAAGCACTATGAAAAAAGGATATAGAAAATGTAATGACGTAGACTGCTTTGTAATTTTCCAATACAACTAAAAATGAAACACTATGAGCAAGTGAAACTATATAAAAATATTATTTGAATTTTAAAAATGTTTGTGAAATTTAAATTGACAAACCTTTCAAAAACAGTAAAAATCAATAATAAAAAGAAAAAAATGATGGGGTTCAAATATACAATAGAGATATTTTTAATACATATAGAAGAGAATGAGAAAGGCGCTCACTCTTGTAGCTAAAATACGATTTTTTCCAGTTTCCATCTCGCTTTTTGTGTAAGTTAGTGGTTGAACATAACAGAGAAGGACATGGCTGGACAATAAATTATAGGGAAACCTGAAAGTATATAAAGGTTTCCTATTTTAGTAAAGAAATTAAGGTTATACTCCCGGTAAAATCCATCATTTATGAAACCGTTTTCTTAGAAAGAAGCAGCGGTGAATATAACCGGATGAGAAAAGCACTTCTTAAGTCATTCCTTATTACAATATCCATGATACGTGCTAATGTTTAGAATTTAAGAAAGAAGGTAGCTAATCATGTTAAGGATGCCCATCTTTTTTATTTTGTTTTTATTTATAATAAGCGGCTGTGATCATTCTGCAGAATACGAGATTATTTACAATGATGAAGAAAGTATCGACGTCAATACAAAACCTGTCGAGAATAAAAAAGATTCGTATACGATAGCTGTTATACCTAAAATTGACGGAATACCTTATTTTAAAGCGGTAGAGGAGGGGGCGTTGGAGGCGGGAAAAGACTTAGGTGTTAAGGTCATATATACAGGCCCACCTACCCCCAGCTCTGAAAAGCAGGAAGAGATTATAACAAAATTAATTGAAAAAAAAGTGGACGTAATTGCGGTATCTGCAAATGATCCATATAAATTAGGCAGGGTGCTGAAAAAAGCAAAGCGTAAAGGAATCAAGGTGATCACCTGGGATTCTGATACTAATGCATCATACAGAAGCTTTTTTGTGAACATGATAGATCCTGAGATAATTGGCAGGCATGTAATGGATACCCTCGCTATTGAAATGGAAGAAAAAGGGGAGTTTGCGATTATGACGGGATCTCCTACCGCTGCCAATCTTAATACATGGATTGATTGGATTCAAATCCAACAAAAAGAATATTATCCAACTATGAAACTAGTTGAAGTGGAATATACAAACGAAGATATTCATAAAGCGTATAAGGTAACACAAAATTTATTTAAAAAATACTCGGACCTAAAAGGAATTATTGGTATTTCAACGGTTAATCCTCCTGCTGCGGCTCAGGCTGTGAAAGATGCAGGGAAAATCGGCAAGGTTGCCGTAGTCGGTACATCGACTCCTAATTTAATGAATGAGTATTTACAGGAAGGGGCTGCCCAGACCATTACGTTATGGAGTCCACAAAAATTAGGTTACTTGACTGTTAGTCTAGCAAAAAACTTATTGAATGATGAATTTCCGTATGAAGGACAGAACATTAAGAACATAGGTAGGATTAAATTCAACGGTGACATGGTCATTATGGGAGAGCCCATCGATTTTACAAAGGGAAATGTGAACCAGTATGATTTTTAAAGGAAAAAAGCCTATCCAGATAAAAAACCTGCGTTTAACGACAAAACTAGTTACAACCTATACATTATTAACGGTTCTACCTATGGCCTTCCTTGGGTTCATTGCATACTGGCAATACACAAAATCAATAGAAGAAGAAGTAGGCGAATATATTCCCCGTCTTGTCAAACAGGTTAATGGCAACATTGAAAATGACATTCAAAAACTAGAGACCTTACCTGATTTAATTTATAATTCCGGTGATGTTATGGCTATTTTAAGAGACAGCCAATCAAAAAAAAAATCGGTTTTGCTACACGATGAGTATATCATGAAGAGTTATTTGACAAGAACCTATTTAAATAACAATTCATCTCATATTTTGGGGGCGTTTCTTGTTTCCAAGAATCGTACATTTGCAAGTACAAGTCTGCATTATGACAGTTTTGGTTTTGAAGATGGTTCCTTGCCATATGCAGATGACCTAGGATTGCTAGGCGAGATGCAGTTGCTCCTTCCTAATCAGACTAATTTAACGTTTGAAGGGGATCCCTCCTATTTTATGCTGGTCAAAACAATTACTGATTTCGATAATAGAAAAAATTTAGGAACGCTCTATATAGCCATCGATGTAGCCTTTTTTGAGCAATCACTTCAGGATTTGCAAAAGGAAGAGAATGTTACGATGTGGATCATGAATAAGCAGGGGAAGATAATTTATCATAAGGATCATTCGAAAATTGGTACAGTGGAAAAAGGGATACATGATTACCCATTACTGAATGGTAGTTTTCGTACAGAAATCGATGGAAAACGGAATTTAATCAGTATAAGTGAATCAAATGAGCTGCCATGGGTACTCGTTCATAGCATGCCTATCAAAAACATGACAGAAAAAACGGATGTTATCCGAAATGTGACAATTTTCGTTTTTATCCTTTTTACACTCATTACTACATTGATCTCTATCTTTTTTGCCTGGACTGTTACACGTCCACTAAACGAATTAGGAGATATAATGAAGCGGGTGGAAAAAGGTGATTTATTAGTAGATATACCTATACATTCCGAGGATGAAGTCGGGATGCTCGCGAACAGTTTTCGATCAATGCTTGCAGAGATAAGAGAGCTGATTCATAAAAACTACCACATTGAACTGCGAAAAAAAACAGCTGAATTATACGCCCTTCAATCTCAAATAAATCCTCACTTTATGTATAATACGCTGGAAACCATAGGCATGGCTGTGGAAGAAGGAGAGAGCGATGAAGTCGTGAAGATGGTGACTCTGCTTGGTAGAATGATGCGCTTTTCAATCAGTAATAAAGAAAGCTTGGTTCTTATAAACAGTGAGGTTCAGCACATTGAAGATTATTTAAGCATCCAACAATTCCGTTTTGAAGATCGTTTGCATTTTATGATAGAAAAAGGAGCAGATGTAGTTAATTATTATATACCCAAGTTTGTTTTACAGCCAATCGTTGAAAATTCCATTAAATATGGATTGGAAAAAAGAAAGGAAATAGACATTCAAATACATATTTCTGAAGAGGAAACTCAGACAGGTGAGGAATATCTTTTACTGATAGTCAGTGATAACGGACCAGGGATGACAGAAAGCAAATTAATTGAACTAAATGAAAAGTTACGTTTGGATCCAATGATGAAACGGGACTCTGGCTTTGGGATTATCAATGTAAATGCAAGAATTGGCATGATGTTCGGGGAACAATATAATCTTCAAATTAATAGCGAATACGGAAAGGGAACGAGTGTGATTATCCGACTTCCCAAAATAAATGCCCAACAAGTAAGCATGTATGTTCAAGGAGAGGAGAAGAACAGAGATGATACAAAGGGTCAGGACGGTCATTGTAGATGATGAACCAAGGATAAGAAGAGGCATAGAAAGACTAGTACAATCTTGTGGGGAAGAGTGGCATGTTGTAGGTGTTTACTCCGATGGTCAAGAGGCATACGATGCAATTATCAATCAAGTAGAAGAAGTTGATGTATTAATAACAGATGTACAAATGCCTGTCATGGACGGGTTAACGTTAATTCAACATTTGAAAAAAACTAAACCAAGGCTATTTCCATTCATTATAAGCGGGTATGATGATTTTCTCTATGTACAGACTGCCCTAAGGGAAGGAGCTGTCGATTATATATTGAAACCGATTGATCGAGAAAAGTTTAAACTGCAGCTGAAGACTGTGCAGGAAAAAGTAATTGAGGCACGAAAGGAAAGGGAAAAGATAGGAGAAATAGAAGAAAGAGCCTTGATATTAACCCATGAAAAGCAGCTTCAATTGCTGATGGAAATTACGTGGAAAGATGCAATGGACTTATCATTACTTGAATGGACGCGGCAATTTCCAGAAGGAACCTATTCCCTGATCCATATTGGAATCGATCATACATCTGCCAAAACCCAAAGTTTTTCACCAGAAGATTGGGGTGGATGGAATGATGTAATAAAAAAACTTATAACAGACTTACTAGATGATCAGTCAACGCATTGGATGTGGAAAGATAGTCTACATGCCAGTTGGTTATTGATTAAGGATACTACCCCTACAGCTTTGGAGCAATTGTGTATAACATTAAAAACAAGTGTCCAACGGCAAACCCCTTTTACGGTTTCCATTGCCCTTGGGAATGAGTTTAATGACCTTACCCTTTTAGTAAATATTAAAGATGAATTACGATCTACCTTGCAATATCGAATGATACAAGGAGGCAATAAAATTTTCAGAACTGAAATGCTTAAACATGTATCATATAATAAAGTGATTGAAGTGCCGCCATCCATCTATAAATGGGCAGAAGAGACAGTGGAGGCGATGGAGCATGGTGAAGAAGCTGCCATTCGTTCTCTCAGGCAATTTTTTAACGAACTGAAAGATGTCACTTCCCCTTTCATAATACAAGAATCGGTTCGCTATTTGTCTATTAGAATTATTAATAAATGGATTAAAAGTGATGGTTTTAAAGACCTTCCGCTTTTACTTGAGGAAGCATTTAGCATTGCCGAGGATTCTTCTCATTTTAATCATTTAAAAAAGGAGACGGAGCGCTGGGTCATGAATATGTTAAAAAAGCAAGCAGCATTTCAAAATGACCAAACAGATCCCATACGCCAGGCAAAAGAATGGATTCTAAAACATATAGGCGATAACATCACAATAAAAAAAATCGCCAATCATGTCCATTTAAATTCAACCTATTTTTGTGAGTATTTTAAAAATCAGACAGGTGAAACCGTGCTTGACTATGTAACTAATGAACGGTTAAAAGTGGCGAAGGAATTATTAAGTCATACAGATTTAAAGATTTACGATATCGCTTCAAAAGTAGGCTATCAAGATACCAAATATTTTAGTCGGCTGTTTAAGCAATGGACAGGACAACTTCCGTCTCAATATCGAGATACTCATGAGTTTTTTGTGAAAAAGTAGAAGCTTCCATTCCGGAGCTTTTTTTTATGTCTACATTGAAAATGTCCCGAAGAAAATCCCCCCTACCCGAATTTTATCACCTACCAGCTTATGCCAATTCCCTTTATAGTGAAAGTATCAGAAAAGAAAGCGCTTCCTTTATGAGGAAAACGCTTTCTTGATAAAAGACGAAATGGAACGGGAGTGTTTATATGACATTAATTGGACCCTCACTTATGTGTGCAGATATGGGGAATTTACAAGAATCAGTAATGAGATTAGACCGTGCAGGTGTTGATTTCTTTCATCTAGATATAATGGATGGATCGTTTGTTCCTAATTTTACAATGGGCCCGGATCTAATTAAACGCATTAGGCAATTCTCGGATAAACCATTTGATGTTCACTTAATGGTTGAAAGACCGGAAGACCATTTAGATCTTTTCATTCAGTCGGGGGCAGATATGATTTCCATTCATGCAGAGGCAACTGCCCATTTACAGAGATCACTACAAAAGCTGAAGAATGATGGGATTAAGGCAGGGGTAGCCTTAAATCCATCAACCCCCATCACAGAGCTTGAACATGTATTGGATGTAGTCGATTATGTAACGGTGATGACGGTAAATCCTGGTTTTGCCGGACAGTCCTTTGTACCGCTTATGTATAAGAAAATAAAAAAGATAAAAGAATTAATTCAATCGGAAGGCTACCAAATTGATATTCAGGTAGATGGAAACATTGGGTTCGAAACCATTCCGGGTGTATTGAAAAATGGAGCCGACATGTTGGTTTGCGGGACGTCCTGTTTATTTAAAAACGATGTATTACTGGAAGATGCCGTTGGCCAACTCCGGGCATTCTTAGAGCAAATGAAAATGAAAAACGAGGGTTGTGCATGAAAGGGGTTGTAGTGGTAGGGAGTATTAATATGGATATTGTCGCAGTCACTAATCAGTATCCAGCGCATGGGGAAACGATTTTTGGAGAAAATATGAAACTATTAAGTGGTGGAAAAGGCGCAAATCAAGCAACGACGTGCGCTAAACTTGGAAAACCAGTAAAACTGATCGGTGCGGTTGGCGACGACGCATTCGGGCATGAAATAGAACGTTCTCTTCTTCAAAATAACGTGAACATATCCTCCTTGAAACATGTTGCAGAACATCCAACTGGATGCGCAGTCATTACAGTAGATGCTGCAGCAGAAAACACCATGCTTGTCATTAAAGGGGCCAATGAACATTTGACAAGAAGTGATATTGACATTTGTTTTTCTACCATCAGTGATGACTATACTGTTTTACTTGTACAGATGGAAATTCCTAATGAGGCTGTTCTACAAGCCATGAAAAGGGCTAAAGAAAAAAATATGTTTATTATCCTGGACCCTGCTCCGGCAGAAGGGGTAACGACTGAAGCACTGACGTATGCCAATTTGATTACGCCGAATTGGCAGGAAACAAAAGTGTTGACTGGGATCGACGTCAACTCGAAGGAAAGTGCATGCAAAGCGGGTGTTTTCTTTGAGAATCATTTTGGCGTGGAGAATAGCATTATTAAGTTGGGCCATAAAGGAGCATTGGTTTATCAAAACGGTGAAACAAACTTTATCGAGCCCATTGCTGTAAAAGCTGTTGATACAGTGGGGGCAGGAGACTCTTTCGCAGGAGCCCTTGCTTGTGCCATTGCAGATGGGGAGACGATCGAATCAGCAGCCGAGTTTGCTTCAATTGTAGCGGCGATGAAGGTAACGAAAATGGGGGCCCAAGATGGTGTGCCGAGGCTAGCAGAAGTGGAACATTTTTGTGAAACCAATAACATTAATTATTATGGTAAAAAACAAAAGTTGAATCAAATTTATGACTGATTAAGGTTGGAAAGGAGAGAAACATGTCTGATTTCTTATTGCAAATGACGAATGTCAGTAAAACCTTCCCAGGTGTAAAAGCACTGGATAGCGTTCAGCTTGAAGTGAAAAAAGGAGAAGTTCATGCGTTAATAGGTGAGAATGGTGCCGGGAAATCAACGCTCATTAAAATATTAGCTGGCATTTATCGACCGGACCCAGGCGCCAAGTTTTACTTTGAAGGAAAAGAAGCCGAAATTCAAAAACCGATTGATGCTACGCTAAAAGGCATTTCAATCATTTATCAGGATTTAAGTTTATTTTCAAACCTATCTGTAGCTGAAAATATCTATATTGGCCGGGATAGTGACAAAAAACCATGGAAAAAGATTAGATGGAAGGAGATGGAGGATACAGCAAAACGGGCACTTAAAGAACTAGAATTTGAGATTGATGTTCATACACCCGTTGAAAAATTAAGCATTGCTCAACAGCAGCTGATTGAAATCGCCAGAGCCCTCGCTTTTGATTCCAAGTTGATTGTAATGGACGAACCGACTTCATCCCTATCCGCAGGGGAAGTTGAAAAGCTTTATAAAGTTATACAAAAATTAAAGGATCGCGGAATTTCCATAATCTTTGTCAGCCACAAGTTAAAAGAGTTATTTACTGTTTCCGATCGATTTACAATATTGCGAGATGGGAAATATGTAGGCACTTATGAAACTGAAGAACTTGATGAAGATAAATTAATCACACTAATGGTGGGACGTCAGATTTTATATAACAAGAATATGGTAAAAGGAAAAACAGGAAAAACTCTTTTGGAACTGAATGGTTTATCAAAAGAAGGTAACTTTAAAGATATTTCCTTTGAATTGAAAGCTGGAGAAGTCCTTGGGATTACAGGACTTGTCGGATCAGGAAGAACAGAGCTTGCACAAGCGATATTCGGGGTCAACAGGCCCTACGATGGAAGTATGAAAATAAATGGGGTTTCTACTAAAATCAACTCTTCTGAACATGCTGTAAAGCAAGGGATTGCATATATTCCAGAAAGCAGAAAAACGCAAGGACTCATCCTTCGCCAGTCCATAATCAATAATATTTCATTACCTGTTTTGAAACAATTGAGAAATAAATTCAAATTGATTAAGCGAAAGGAAGAAGTTAAGCTGGCTGATCATTATATGAAAACGCTAGATGTTAGACCCGCTTTGCCTAAAAGGGCAGCTGGTGACCTATCAGGCGGAAATCAACAGAAAGTCGTGATCGGCAAGTGGCTTTCTACTAAACCACAAATCCTAATTATTGACGAACCGACGAATGGGATTGATATTGGGGCGAAGTCAGAAATTCATAAGTTAATGAGGGAACTGGCTGCTGAAGGAATGGGCATTATTGTGATTTCTTCAGAGCTTCCAGAAGTACTTGCTGTCAGTGATCGGATTTTGGTCATGAGACATGGAAGAATAGCCGGAGAGCTTGGTATAGAAGAAGCGACACAGGAAAATATCATGAATTATGCTCTGCTTGGTTCTCAATCTCCTTCCAAAAAAGGGCTTCCGCTAAAAGAGGAGGTACGTGCATGAACGCCATTTTGAAGTCGAAGGAAATCAGCATCGCAATGATTGTTTTGCTTCTATGTATTACATTGACATTCTTAAGCCCGTATTTTTTTACTGTAGACAATTTGCTGGATGTACTAAAAGGGAATGCTGTACTTGGAATTCTGGCGGTGGGTATGACACTTGTAATCATCACTGGCGGGATTGACGTATCGGTGGCCGCTGTTACAAGCGCTGTCTGTGTCATCGTTGGAAAAGTAATGATGCTCATGCCTGACCATCCCATCTCTATACTATTACTCTTTTTGATTGGGCCATTTCTTGGGGTTTGTTTAGGTGCACTGAATGGACTGCTTGTTGCAAAGGTTCAAATTCCAGCTATTGTCGTGACACTTGGAATGATGAGTATCATTAATGGGCTCGTGTTGTACATTACGAATGGACAGTATTTGAACAGCAGCAGTTTTCCAACCGTATTCATCAAGTTTGCCAGTTTTGAGATATTTGGTATATCTATCATCATTCTAATTTTTATCGCCGTAGCACTGTTTACTTGGTATATTTTGAAATACACATTAATCGGTCGCGAAGTATTGGCGATTGGCGGTAATAAAGATTCAGCCATTCGGGTTGGGATAAATTTTGACAAAGTTCAAATATTTGTTTTCTCCTATATGGGGTTTCTTGCAGGGATAGCAGCCATTGCTCAAACAGCATATACAAAGGCTGTGGATCCTAATGGAATGCTTGGTCTGGAGCTGATGGTCATAGCAGCCGTTGTTTTGGGCGGTGCGAACATCATGGGGGGGCGCGGTACCATTTTGGGAACTGTTTTGGGCGTTCTTCTGCTAGGCATTGTACAAAATGGACTTATCTTGGCAAAAATTGATACCTTCTGGCAAAAAGTATTCACTGGATTGATTATATTACTGGCTGTGTCATACGACCACATTCAATATAAACGCTCAAAAGATAAGTTAGCGAAAATTGAAGTGGAAGCGTAAGAAAGAGGTGAAAAAATGAAACGGCTTTCAATATCAAAAGAAAATACTTTAGGTGTAATTACAGCAGGCTTGTTTGTGTTAATGAGTTTTTCAATACCTGGATTCTTTTCTTCAAATAATTTAACCAATATGATGTTCCAGCTCCCGGAGTTTGGTTTAATCGCATTAGCAATGATGGTGGTGATTGTAACTGGAGGGATTGACCTATCGATTACGTATACAGCTGCCTTGTCTGGCGTGACAATCGCACTTATGGCAAGCAGCGGATACCCAATGCTAGGCGCAATCTTAATCGGTGTTTTAGTCGGGCTGAGCTGCGGATTGATTAACGGCGTACTCATCTCAAAAATCGGTGTTTCGCCAATACTGGTAACACTCGGAACGATGGTGCTTTTTGAAGGTTTGATCTTAAGCATTACGAAAGGAAATTCAATTTCAGGATTCAGTGAGGGCTATAGCTTAATTGGAAACGGCTACTATATGGGGATCGTTCCTCTTTCCATCATTATTTTTGTATTATTTGCAATAATAACAGCTATATTGCTGTCAAAAACCAAATGGGGCAGAAGTGTTTATATGGTGGGTAGCAATCCAATCGCCACATTATTTTCAGGTATAAATAATAGCAAGGTATTAATGAGGGTTTACTTATATGCGGCACTTCTTGCCACAATTGCTTCCATTATTATGACATCCCGTTATAATACTGCAAAAGTGGATCTGGGATCTTCTTATTTATTACAAAGTGTAGCGGCAGCCGTACTTGGCGGAACTGAAATTCAAGGTGGTTATGGCAAAGTTATCGGCACTGTTTACGCAGTGGTCATTTTCCAAATGTTATCAAGTGGATTGAACTTAATGGGTGTACCACGATCGATCGTAACTGTAATGATGGGGGTTATTTTAATCACGGTATTGGTCATAAACTTCGTGAAAACGAAATTAGACGAAAAAAGTCAAAAGAAGTTACCTTCAAACTCTGTAGCGTAATTTACATGACCATGTAATCTCTGAAAATACTTTAGTGAAAAATCAGAAAAATTGTAAGGGGGATCATTATGAAGAAAATGACGGGGATATTGGCAACAGCTATTTTAGCTGGGGGACTGTTAGCAGGCTGTGTATCACAAGAAGGAGCATCGGGGAACAGTGAAAAAGAAACAAGTGGCGGAGGTAGTAATGAGAAGTTGAAAATTGCCGTAGTTCCAAAATTAATGGGGATACCATATTTCAATGCTTCTGAAAAAGGAGCGATTCAAGCAGGTAAAGATCTTGGTGTGGAAACCATTTACACAGGACCTACGGAACCGGATGCTGCACAGCAAGTAAAAGTCATTGAAGACTTAATTAGTCAAGATGTGGATGTAATCGCAGTAGCACCAAATGACGCTGCATCACTCTCACCAGTCCTTCAAAAGGCGAAGGATGAAGGAATAATTGTAATGGATTGGGATACACCAGCTGATCAATCCCTTGTAGAATTATCCGTCCACCAAATAGACGATGAAGCATACGGTCGCCATATCGCTAAATCACTCGTAAAACAAATGGGTGTTGAAAAAGGGCAAATCGCTATATTAACTGGAGGGCTTTCAGCTGCAAACTTAAACACCTGGATTGATGCAGCAAAAAAAGAACTGGAAGAGAATTATCCAGGTATTGAATTAGTATCGGATAAAATCGCGACAGATGAAAAACAACAGGTGGCATACCAAAAAACACTGGATTTAATAAAATCAAATCCTGAATTAAAAGGAATCATGGCTTTTTCTACTCCGGCACCTCTTGGGGCAGCCCAAGCTGTTCAGGAAAAAGGACTGCAAGATGATATAACAGTTGTTGGAACTGCTCTACCGAAAGACTCTTCACCATATTTAAATGATGGATCTCTAGATGTAGCCATTCTTTGGGAGCCAGACAAACTAGGTTATTTAACAGTTGCCCTCGCCAAACGTCTAGCTGAAGGGGAGAAACCAGAAGATGGTTTGAAAGTTGAAAATGTAGGTGAAATTGACGTGTGGGAGGATGGAAAAACAATCATCATGGGACCACCGACAGATTTTACGAAAGACAATGCAGCTGATTTTAATTTTTAAGGTTAGATAGACCGAAAAGTCCCCTCTCAACTATCTAGAGGGGCCTTTTTATTAAATATCATTGCGTGACTTGCATGTTAGGAGATGATGAAGGGATGAATGAGAGATATACAATCGGAATTGATTTTGGCACTGAATCAGGAAGAGTGCTGCTAGTAGATATAGAGAACGGAAATGAAATGGCTACACATGTTACACCTTATCGTCATGGAGTATTGTCTAATAGGCTTCCAGACGGATGTAAACTTGAAAAAGATTGGGCTCTCCAGCATCCAGGTGATTATTTGGACGTTTTATACACTTCTGTTCCTGAAGTGATTCGGTTAAGCGGAGTAGATGCGAATGATGTGATAGGCATTGGAATCGATTTTACCTCATGTACCATTTTGCCTGTTGATAAGAAAGGAAATCCCCTTTGTTTTGATGAGAAGTGGAAAAGGGACCCTCACAGTTGGGTCAAATTATGGAAGCATCATGCCGCACAAAAAGAAGCGGATGATATTACACGCATTGCACAGGCAACGAATCAACCATTCCTGCAACGATATGGCGGGAAAATTTCTTCTGAATGGATGTTCCCTAAGATTTTACAAGTGTTACGTGAATCACCTGATATCTATGAAGAAACGGATCTATTTATGGAAGCCGGAGATTGGATTACCTTCCGACTGACGAAAGAGCTGGTACGCAGCAGTAATATGAGCGGTTATAAAGCATTTTGGGATAAAAAAGATGGATATCCGGACCCTGCTTTTTTAGCGGCTATTGATGAACGTCTTCTGGATATACTGGATACAAAAATGCGTGGTGAAGTATTACCCATCGCTGGACGGTCGGGTGGTTTAACAGAAGGGATGGCTAAGAAGATGGGGTTGAAATCTGGTACGGCTGTTTCTGTATCCATAATCGATGCCCATGCAGGTGTTCCAGCTGTAGGAGCTGTCCATCCAGGCCAATTTGTGATGACGATGGGAACCTCTACTTGCCACATGTTAATTTCTGAGAAAAAACAAACAGTAGAAGGTATTTGTGGAGTAGTGGAGGATGGAATAATTCCCGGATCATTCAGTTATGAAACGGGTCAGGTGGCTGTTGGCGATTCGTTTGCATGGTATATTGAGCAAACTGCTCCTGAGTATGTAAAGAAAGAAGCTGAGCAAGAAGGTGTCAATCTACATAGCTTACTGGAAAAAAAGGCTTCTTGCTTAAGGCCTGGTCAATCTGGGTTAGTGGCGTTAGATTGGTGGAATGGCAACCGAACAGTCCTTGTAGATGCGAACTTGTCAGGTGTGATAGCAGGGATTACTCTTTCCACGAAGCCGGAAGAAATATACCGTGCACTTTTAGAATCAACAGCCTTTGGAACAAGGAAAATCTTTGAAACCTTTGAGAATGATGGTATAGAGATAAACGATTTGTTTGCCTGTGGCGGATTACCTCAAAAAAATAAACTGTTAATGCAGATATATGCCGATATTTTAAATCGTGAAATTAAAATCGCGGATGGGGAACAAGTGGTTGCATTAGGAGCAGCCATATACGCTGCCACGGCTGCCGGCCGTATAAATGGTGGGTATGATTCCATAGAGGAGGCATCCTCTAAGATGGCAAAAGTAAAAGAAGATACTTTTATACCGGTTAAAGAAAATGTAAGTATTTATCAACAACTGTATGCTTATTATTTAGAACTGCATGACTTCTTTGGCCGCGATCATATTTCCATAATGCATGGTTTAAAGAAATTGAGGAGTGTGGACTAATGATACATATTGCGGTGGATATTGGTGCTTCAAGTGGCCGGCTGGTCTTAGGGAAAATGGAGAACGGGAAATTAGTAATTGAAGAAATCCATCGATTTGCGAATGGTTTCACCACCCAAAATGGAACCTGTTTTTGGGATATTGATCATTTATTGAATGAAATCTTAAAGGGGTTAGAATCAGCAAAAAAGCTTGGATACGACCACTGTACACTTGGAATTGATACGTGGGGAACGGATTACGTATTGTTGGATGATAATGGACACAGAGTGCAAGAAGTTATCTCTTATCGTGATAAGCGCACCGAAAATACAATCGAAAAGGTCACAAGAACACTACCTAAAGAAATCATTTATCAAAAAACGGGGATTCAATTCTTATCATTTAACACGTTATACCAATTGTACGAAGAAGATATAAAGAACCTGAAAGTCACTAGGAATGTCATGACTGTGCCAGATTATTTAGGTTACTGCCTAACGGGGAAAAAGGTCACAGAAGTTACAAGTGCTTCTTCGATGCAATTATTGAATGTAAACACGAAGAAGTTTGATGAAGAGTTACTAAACCTGATTGCATTGTCAAAAGATCAATTCCCGCCTTTTGTTAATCCGGGAGAACGATTAGGGAAACTGATGAAAGAACGTTTTTCTACTTTTGATCTTCCCAATACAGAAGTGATTATCGTTGCTTCACATGATACTGCTTCCGCCATAGTCGGTTCACCTGGTAATGGAGAGAAATGGGCCTATATTAGTAGCGGAACGTGGTCGTTGCTTGGGATTGAAAGCGATAAACCGATAGTGAATGAGTTAGCCCTTAAAAACAATTATACAAATGAATGGGGTGCATACGGGACCTACCGCTTTCTGAAAAATATCATTGGTATGTGGGTTATTCAAGAGGTCAGAAGACATTTAAAGGAAGACTATAACTTCGAGCAGTTTGTATATGAGGCAGAGAAAATAAAGGTGTGCACGCAGTTCATCAACTTTAATGATAAACGATTTTTAAATCCAGAAAATATGATTCAAGAAATTCAGCAGTATTGTCGGGAGACGAATCAGGAGATTCCACATACAGTGGGAGAATTAGCGAACTGTATATTTACAAATATGTCTATTATTTATGCGATGTCCATTCGGCAAATAGAAGAGATAACGGGGAAAAGAATCGAGCAACTTCATATTGTCGGAGGAGGGGCGAAAAATGAATTCGTTAATCAACTTACGGCAGACCTTAGCGGGAAAACCATATACGCTGGACCAACGGAGGCTACGGCGATTGGGAATATACTAGTACAAATGATTTCAGGCAATGAAATAAGCGATTTACAAACGGCACGTCAGTTAATAGAACACTCGTTCCTTATAAAAGAATATGAGCCAAAAGAAAAAATTGAATCATCATCCCTGGTTGAAAAATTCAAACAAGCAATTTCCATGCAAGAAGAATGTAAATAATAGGAGTGATAAAGTATGAATGAAAATCTGCATCCAGCCAAACAAATTGTTATGATCATGGAACGTGTCTATAAATATGGCATGACAACAATTTCAGGAGGAAACCTATCTATTCTAGATGAAAATGGTGACCTTTGGATTACTCCATCGGGAATTGATAAAGGAGCATTAACCATGGATGATATCATGTGCGTCAAAAAGGACGGTACATTCATAGGGAAACATAAACCATCGGTAGAGCTTCCTTTTCATCAAGGAATTTATGAAGCAAGGCCCGATATAAAAGCTGTCGTACATGCACATCCCCCGGCTTTGGTTTCCTTTAGCATGGCTCGTAAAGGACCAAACCCAAAGTTGCTTTTACATGCATATAAGAGTGTAGCAGATTCCCTTCAGGTTGCACCCTATGCGATCCCTGGAAGCGACAAATTAAAGGGAAATATTTCGGCTGAATTTGCAAAAGGAGGGGATGCGGTCATATTGGAGAATCATGGTATTGTGGTAGGGAAACCCACTATATTTGATGCCTTTATGTTGTTTGAAACACTTGAAGATACTGCTTGTATGGAAATAAATGCAAGGAATATAGGGAAACCATTTGAACTGACCGAACAAAATTTACAAGAAATAGATTTATATAAAGCGGATAAATTAACACAGATAGAAATGAAGCACCATTCTGTCGAAGAGGTTTCTTGCCGTCAAGAAATGATCAGGTTATTGGAACGGTTATATGATCGTCAGCTTTTTACAAGTATCTCAGGCAGCTTTTCAACCCGCCTTAAAGATGGCTCTATTTTAATCACGCCTGCTCAACAGGACCGTAAATATATTAAGGAAGATGAATTGGTTCTGATTCATCAGGAGTATAGTGAAGCTGGAAAGGAACCATGTGAGTTTTTTGAGCTTCATCAAAAAATATATGAGTTAAACCCGGAGCTTACATCCGTAATCATTGCGAACCCAAGATTTTTAATGGCCTATGCTGTGACAGATGTTAAATATAATACACATATAATTCCAGAGGCCTACATTGTACTTCGGGATATAGATAAAGTGCATTTTGGTATGGGAGAAGATCATAATAGAATGATTGCAGATAAACTAGCAGAGGATAATCCTGTCCTATTAATTGAAAATGGGTATGCAGTTGTCTCTGGAAAAAGTTTACTGAGTGTATTTGATAGGCTAGAAGTAGCTGAATATAGTGCAAAAGCATTGGTGTACGCTAAAAGTATTGGCGAAGTAATCGATATTAGTGATGAAGATATTGAAGAAATTATTGAAGGTTTTAAGCTAATTGCCAAATAACGATATCAATGAAAAAAGGCAGTTCCTAAGCTCTCTATTTATATAGAGGGCTTTATATATGTTACAATACAAAAACAAACAAAAGTAAACAAAGATTATATAGATAGGAGAAAGTTGGTATGCTTGTAGCTCAAAGACACCAAAAAATTGTCGAACTCGTAAATGAACGTTCGAGTATTCGTGTTACAGAATTAAGTGAAATCTTTTCAGTAACAGAGGAAACAATCCGACGTGATCTCGAAAAGCTTGAGAAAGAAACAAAACTAAAACGCAGCCACGGCGGGGCCGTAAGCCTGCAAGAAGATGATTCGGAAATCCATTTTTCCGAAAGAGTGATAACAAATGTCAACGAAAAAAAAGTGATAGCATATGAAGCGGCAAAGCGGATAGTGGAAGGTGACAGGATTATTTTAGATGCAAGTACAACTGCCTGGTATATGTCAAAAGCCTTACCAAACATACCGCTAACGGTTATTACCAATTCCACCAAAGTGGTGATGGAATTGAGTAAAAAAGAAAAAATAGAGGTTATTTCAACCGGGGGAAGATTGCTGTCAAAGTCTTTATCATTTGTTGGTCCGATAGCAGAGAAATCATTAACGATGTATCATGTCAACAAAACGTTTTTGTCTTGCAAGGGGATTCACTTAGAAGAAGGACTCAGTGATTCTAATGAAGGGCAGGCTTTATTAAAAAAGAAAATGATCGAAAGGTCGGATGCAGTAATCCTGATGGTGGATTCCTCAAAGTTTGGAAAAAAGGCGTTTTCATTAATCGTTCCGCCTAGTGAAGTGGATGAGGTCATTACGGATAGAGAAATAGATGAAGCATCAAGAAAATTGCTTGAAAAAAGACATGTAAAAGTAACGATTGTAAAATAAAATAGAATCATTAGCGACAGTTGGGAAATGTGTCCTTTAAAGCGAGCAATCTATTATAGAGGTTGGGTATCTTTACGGTGCCCAATCTATTTTTATTATTGCCTCGTTTCCAAAAAAAAGGGCTTTCAGTTTAGTAACATGCTTGCGTGAGGGAAAGGCAGGAGACGTACGGGGTTGTGAATATTACCAATAGGAAGGGAAAGGGGGTTTTGTCTTAAGTTTCGCAGAAAAAATACCATTAGGGTAAAGGGCAAACGAAAGGGCAGACGTGAAACGTTAATTTTTTTTGAAAATTTACATATAATCGAAGGAGAAAAAGTAAAGTGTTATTTGGCTCTTGGTGATAGTTGAAAATGGAAAACCTTTCCGTTAACATATAATTAGAATCATATAATAGGAGGTTGCGCATTGGTTTTACACATTAAAGAAGTTACGAAAAAATTCGGGGATTTCACAGCAGTCAACAAGCTTGATTTAACTATTCCCGAAAAAGAAATGTTCGGCTTTTTAGGCGGGAATGGAGCGGGGAAAACGACTACGTTCCGGATGATACTCGGCCTGCTTGACCCTACTGAAGGGGAAGTTGTCTGGGATGGGAAGAAAATCGATTATACGACCAGTTCAATGATTGGCTATCTTCCTGAGGAACGCGGACTATATCCAAAACTGAAAGTGCGCGATCAAATTGTTTATTTGGCTAGATTAAGAGGGATGAACAAACGCGATGCTTTGAAAGAACTGGAGTATTGGCTGGATCGCTTTATGGTGCCCGATTATATCGATAAGCGAGTTGAAGAGCTTTCAAAGGGAAATCAACAAAAAATCCAGCTGATCGCATCAATGATCCATAAACCTGAATTACTTATTCTTGACGAACCCTTCAGCGGACTGGATCCAGTGAACGTGGAAATCCTGAAGAAAGCGGTCATTGACTTAAGGGACAGCGGCACGACGATCGTTTTCTCGAGCCATCGCATGGAGCATGTCGAGGAGATGTGTGAGCATCTTTGCATCATGCATAAAGGTTCACCTGTTGTGGCTGGAAAGTTAAAAGAAATCAAGCGTTCTTTTGGCAAAAAGAATGTCTCAATTAAAGCGGATTTTGATCTATCTTTCTTGGATCATTATGCAGGTGTAACAAAAGTCAAGAACACGATGGAAGGGAAAGTTCTTCAAGTAACTGGTGAAGATGTGGCTGAGAGCATGCTACGTGATCTTGTTCCAAGAGGTTTCGTCCGGAAATTCGAATTGGAAGAACCATCGCTAACGGATATTTTCATTGAAAAAGTAGGTGCCGTCTATGAATAAATTTTGGATTGTCCTTTCCCATACATACCTATCAAAATTAAAGACGAAATCCTTTATCATTTCTACAATCATTATGATGGCACTGATTCTCCTTCTTTCGAATCTTTCGAATCTTATTGATAAATTCGACAGTGATGAACAGGAAAAGGTTGCCGTAATCGATCAGACTGAAGGCGGTTTATTTGATTCTTATAAAAATGCTGTAGCAGGTGTGAACGATGACCTATCGATAATATCCGCCCAGGATGAAAAGGAAGCGGAGGAAATGGTCAGCGCGGAAGAAATCGTTGGGTATTTATTAATCCAAAAGGATAAAACTCTCGGCTTCAAGGGAACGTACAAAGCGAATCAAATTTCAGATTCTGCGGTAAGTAATGATTTACTATTAGCGCTTACTCAATTGAAGGGTCAAATAACGGCGAAGGAATTGAATTTGACAGAGCAGCAAATCGCTCAATTGAATACGCCGCCAGCATTTGATACGATTGCTCTTCAGAAAAATGCAAAAACGGAAGAGGATCTCAATCAAGCACGCGGTCTCGTGTATGTGCTCCTATTCGTGATTTACTTCGGTGTGTTGATGTATGCAACGATGATTGCAATGGAAGTGGCTACTGAGAAAACATCACGAGTCATGGAAATCCTGATTTCAAGTGTCCCGCCAGTCACACAGATGTTTGCCAAAATAATGGGTGTTGCTTTACTTAGTCTTACTCAAATGATTTTATTTTTTGGGGTGGGCTATTTCTCGATTAAACAAAACTTGACAGGTATGGATGAAGGATTCTTTTCATTTTTCGGTTTCGGCAGCACAGATATCTCAACAATCATTTATGCAATCATCTTCGCTTTGCTTGGGTATTTTCTGTACGCAACTCTTGCAGCATGCCTTGGATCTGTTGTCAGCAAAATTGAAGATGTCCAGCAAATGATTTCACCGATGACCATGTTAGTTGTCATCGCCTTCATGATTGCAATGTTTGGACTGGGGAATCCTTCAGCCAGTTATATTACGATCACATCATTCATTCCATTTTTCACGCCGATGATCATGTTCTTGCGCGTAGGGATGCTTGAAGTTCCATTCTGGGAAATCGCCATCAGCATAGGAGTGTTGATCTTAACGATTGTTTTACTTGGAATAATCGGAGCAAAAATCTATCGTGGTGGAGTCTTGATGTACGGTAGCTCAAAATCATTGAAAAGTATCAAGAATGCCCTGCAATTATCCAAGAAAAATTAACATGAAACCTGGATCTTTCATCCTGTTGGAGGGGTTCAGGTTTTTTAAAGTTAATAATATAGGAACGAAAAGTAGCATAGATATAAGGGAACATAAATATATTCCCTTTATGCAAACACGATTAGGAGTGAATTATTATGAGCAATCTGGTAACGTTGACGATAGTTTCAGAAGTGTTTCTTTTGCTATCCTTCATCATTATTATTTTATCAACCAAGAATCCGAAAAGAAATGTTCTCTGGGTCATCTTGTTCATCATTGGAGCTGCTCCGCTTTTATATTTAGCCATAGATCATGTGAAAAACGATTATATGGACGCAAATATCGGACTGGGCCTTGCCTTTATGTATACCTGGTTATACAGCGCAGTTGCTTTTATCATTGGCATCATTCTTTTAGTGAAAAAGAAAAGGAATAATAACATTTCAAAAGAACTGTGATAATCACATTGGAATCCTAAATTAAATGAAAATAAAACCGCTGAGGATACATAAACTATACCCCGAATAACGGAAAAGTCCCTTATCCGGGTTTTTTTATGTTTCAATAGGTAGAATGAGAATGGACGGAGGCTTTCTATGAGTAAGAATAAATAACCTATAATCCTGATACCTGGAAACCGGACGGAATTTCCAGTATTAGAAAGTTTTGTAGTAACATCCAAAGGAGATGGAAAATCATATTAATATATGCGAATTTTAATCCTAAGTATGCTTAAATGGCTACTATAATCCTTAAAACAATTAGAACATCTGCAAGTCTGGTGAAACCTAGGAAAAATCCTGCTCAGCGTTTAGGAACTGCCAAAAAAGTACATTCTTGGGATGATATAATTCATTAACGATAGTCGAATGAAATTCCTTTTTCTTCTTCAACTAACAACGCAGGTTTGTGAAAGAAGGAGAATCAATTTTAGTAAGATAATCTTGTTACATTGGTATCTCACCTGAGGAAGTATTAAAGGCATAACAAGATGGTTTATATGAAGAAATATTAAGGTCATGTTCCGACGAGGAATCAGTTGGTTAATGTAAATACAGCGTAACATTATATTATACATTGGACTTCGATTGATGGCTATATTGCAAATGAGGATGGTATATTAGAGTGGTTAGGATCAACAGAAGTAGAGGGAGATTCTGGCTACAATTCAATCCTCGAAAGAATAGACACCGTTGTTATGAGAAAAGGAACTTATGATGTCATTCGTGGATTTGATATAGATTATCCTTATAATGGTTATAAAAATCATATTTTCTAAATCTGTTAGTGGATCAGATGAATATGCTTCATTTATTAATGAAGATGTCAAAACCTACATTAAAAAAAGATGATACCACACAGAGATTGAAGAAATTTGCGACACTCCTGCCGAAATGACTGGCTAGCCGAGCCCCTGCGAGACTTGGCAGATAGGGAGCAGGCTCTGAGCTTAAGAATAAAAAATGATAAAAATACAGATAGTAATAAATGATGCACATAAATCTTTCTCTTTGCATAGGGTAGGAGGGTATGGTATATTTAATTTTGAGGAGGGATGGGCAAATGGATGAAATGATGAATGGTCAAAATGCGGTGAATGAAGAAGAATGTTGTACGGCCTCTTCCCACGGCCGAAAGAGTCATCACTCAGAAGCAGTAAAAAAGAATTTAACGACCCGGTTAAATCGAATTGAAGGTCAAATTCGCGGTATAAAGGGTCTTATTGAAAAAGATACGTACTGTGATGATGTGATCACCCAAATAGCAGCTACACAAAGCGCGATGAATAGTGTAGCCAAGATTTTATTGGAAGGCCATCTAAGGAATTGTGTGGTGGAACGCCTGAATGAAGGGGATACAGAGGTTATAGATGAAGTGCTTGTAACGATACAAAAATTAATGAAAAAATAAAGGAGCAGTGGATAAAATGGAAAATGTAACATTGAATGTTAGTGGAATGTCTTGTGGTCATTGTGTGAATGCAGTTGAAGGGAATGTAGCCAAACTTGCAGGTGTTGAAAGCGTAAAGGTGCATTTGGATGCAGGAAAAGTAGATGTAGCGTTTGACAAGGAAAAAGTATCACTTGAGAAAATAAAAGAAACAATCGATGATCAAGGCTACGATGTCGAGTAAGTTATGAGAGTGCTGTTAAGCACTTCTTTTTTACAAAGAAATATACCCCATAGCGGTATAGGGAGGCGGGATGAAGTGAGCAGCCAAATAAAAGAAACAAGTTTACAGATTTCTGGAATGACTTGCGCTGCCTGTGCAAACCGAATTGAAAAAGGGTTAAACAAAATGGAAGGCGTTGAGGAAGCCACCGTTAATTTGGCACTTGAGAAATCGGTTATTAAATATGATTCGGAAAAAGTAAGCAACCAGGACTTTGAAAAGAAAATTCAAGATCTTGGCTATGCTGTAGTAAAAGAGAAAAAGGAATTTACGATTACTGGCATGACCTGTGCTGCCTGTGCTAACCGAATAGAAAAAGGGTTAAATAAGATGGATGGGGTGAGCATGGCTAATGTCAATCTAGCGCTTGAAAATGCGACCGTCGAATATGATCCTTCCCAAGCTTCCCCAATTGATATCATTCAACGGGTTGAGAAGCTGGGGTATGGGGCGATCATCAAGGAAGATAAAGTGGAATCCATGAATTTCCGTCAAAAAGAAATACAAAAACAAAAGAATACATTCATCTTTTCGGTCATATTATCATTCCCATTATTATGGGCGATGGTAAGCCATTTTAGTTTTACTTCGTTTATCTATATGCCTGATTTCCTCATGAATCCTTGGGTGCAGATGGCATTCGCAACCCCCGTTCAATTTTTGATTGGAAAGCAGTTCTATGTTGGAGCTTATAAAGCCTTGAGAAATAAAAGTGCCAATATGGATGTATTAGTCGCGATGGGAACATCCGCTGCCTATTTTTACAGTGTTTATCAGGCGATCATCTCGATGGGGTCGCATCACAATACGGCACAACTTTATTTCGAAACCAGTTCGATTCTTATCACCCTCATTCTTTTGGGGAAGCTGTTTGAAGCAAAAGCAAAAGGACGTTCTTCCGAGGCCATCAAAAAATTGATGGGGCTTCAGGCTAAAACGGCATTGGTTTTAAGAAATGGGGAGGAACGGGAAATACCACTTGAAGAAGTCATCGTAGGGGATACGATTTTGGTGAAGCCGGGTGAGAAGATCCCTGTCGATGGCAAGGTAATCGAAGGGAACTCTGCCGTCGATGAATCCATGTTAACGGGTGAGAGCATTCCGGTCGATAAAACAAACGGGGATACTGTTATCGGTTCAACATTGAATAAGAATGGGTTTATCAAAATGAAAGCGACGAAAATAGGAAGGGATACAGCTCTCTCCCAAATCATCAAAGTCGTCGAAGATGCTCAAGGTTCGAAAGCGCCGATTCAACGGCTTGCTGACCAAATTTCCGGTGTTTTCGTTCCCATTGTTGTCGGAATTGCTCTTTTAACTTTTCTGGTTTGGATGATTTGGGTTAACCCTGGAGAATTCACACCTGCTTTTGAAGCGATGATTGCAGTGCTAGTCATAGCCTGCCCATGTGCTCTAGGCCTGGCCACTCCCACCTCTATCATGGCAGGATCTGGAAGGGCTGCCGAATTCGGCATCTTATTTAAAGGCGGGGAACATCTGGAAACCACCCACCATATCGATACGGTCATCTTGGATAAAACGGGAACGGTAACGAATGGTACCCCTGTGTTGACAGATGTCCTCATTGAGAATGGTATGGAGGAAGAACAGTTTTTATCATTAGTCGGTGCAGCTGAAAAACAATCTGAACACCCTCTTGCTCAATCAATCGTTCAAGGAATTCAAGCAAGACAGATTTCACTTGCAGCGGTTGAGGAATTTGAAGCGATGCCTGGATACGGGATTAGAGCTGTGGCGGATCAAAAAGTGATATTCATCGGAACCCGTAAATTGATGAAGCAAAATAACGTGGATATCACTAAGGCGCTAACAGCGATGGAAGAATTTGAAGAGCAAGGGAAGACTGCAATGCTCGCTAGCATTGAAGGGGAATATGCAGGACTCATTGCTGTTGCGGATACGATAAAAGAGAGCTCGCTTGAGGCGATTAAAAGGTTAAAAGCAATGGACACCCAGGTCATCATGATAACCGGGGATAATCAAAGAACAGCAAATGCCATCGGCCATCAAGTTGGCATTGACCATGTAATCGCAGAAGTCCTACCTGAAGGGAAAGCGGAAGAAGTGAAAAAACTGCAGGCCGCCGGTAAAACTGTGGCAATGGTCGGCGATGGGATAAATGATGCGCCCGCGCTGGCACTAGCCGATATAGGAATGGCGATAGGAACCGGGACGGACATAGCCATGGAGGCTGCCGATATCACTTTGATTCGGGGTGATTTGAACAGTATTGCAGATGCCATCCTCATGAGCAGGAAGACGATGAAAAATATCAAACAAAACCTATTCTGGGCTTTTGCCTATAATGTAATCGGAATACCAATTGCGGCAATCGGACTGCTTGCCCCGTGGTTAGCGGGTGCTGCCATGGCCTTCAGTTCTGTGTCAGTCGTATTGAATGCACTTCGCCTTCAACGGATAAAGCTTTAATGATCATGTAACATATATAGAAGGCAGTTGTACTGACTGAATATACCATTCTACGGGCGTATGGATTATAATCATCCAAATAAAGCCGATGATTCCTTGGCAAGAGGATCATCGGCTTTCATCTGGAATGACGGCATGTTACTGCCACTCTTTTAGGTTGTCAAACCGCTTATTTTAAACAGTAAAAAACATAATCTGTAGGTGTGCCATTCTCGCCTTGTTGATGGAGCATCGCTGATACATTACCGCGATGATAGGTCCCATGATTCACTACATGATGGATGAGGTCGGCAAGTACAAACTCACAAGCCCCCATTTTCGGATGTTCGGTTACAATGGTCCGTTCAAGATCAGGCTGCGAAGTAAGGAAATTGTCGTAATCCTTTGCAAGTTCATCATATAAGGATTCCAGTTCATTTAATGTGATTCCGTCCACTTCTTTCCGCCGCTGTTCAACTTTCTTAAAAGTTTCTTGAACTGTGCTTCCTTTCATTATCTCCAACCAGGTAATATCTGTTGCGAAAAGGTGAACAAGGACTTCCTTGATAGATGGAAAGACACTTTTTATCGTGTCTCCATAGACTCCTTCCGGTAATTGTTTTAGTTTTTGGAACACTTGCTGATTAGCCCAAACGTGGTAATCATACATTTTCTTGGCACGGTTATTTTCCATTTTTTCACTCCTTTAATTGTTACATATCCTTTTCGACATCATTTAAAGAACTCCTTTATCAAAAGCTGCATCCTAATCTGATAATTTGTCCATGCAAATGCTTCATTTTCTACATACTATGATAATAGATGCTATCCTACTATTGTTATTACGTTTGATTGCCATCAAAGAGTCCAAGAGTGTGAAAATTCACTTTATTTTCAAATATTGTTAATATGATAGTAACTCTTATCGAGAGGTGGAAAAAAATGAGAGCAGATGCCGTTTTTGAAGGTGGGGGGGTCAGGGGAATTGCTTTTATTGGAGCGATTCAAGCAATGGAAGAGGAAAAAGTAGAATGGGAGAGACTTGCTGGGACATCAGCAGGAGCAGTAATAGCTGCTCTTTTGGCTAGTGGCTATAAAAGCCATGAAATTAAAGAACGGTATAGTGAAATCAATTACTCAAAGCTTCGAGGCAGGACAATTCTGAATCGAATTCCCATTTTGGGCTTCTTTTTGGAGCTTATGGTTCATCTCGGGATTTACAAAAACGATTATTTGGAAACATGGGTGGATTCTCTTCTTTCAGAAAAAGGGATTAAGACATTCGCGGATCTTCCAGATGGAAAGTTGAAGATAATTGCTTCGGATGTTTCGAATGGCCAGATGCTTATTTTGCCAGATGATTTGGATCGCTATGGGATGACTCCTGCTGATTTAAAAGTTTCAACTGCCGTAATGATGAGTGCCTCCTTACCATTTTTCTTCCGTCCGGTTATTTGGAAATCAAAAGACCGGAAAAAATCCTACATTTTAGATGGTGGTTTACTTAGTAACTTCCCAATATGGATTTTTGATACAGACAATCCTCGCTTTCCAACGTTTGGATTCCATTTTGTGAAAGATGAAGTTAACATAGATGCGGTTATACCAACGCCAATCCACCTTTTCAAAAATATATTTAAAACGATGCTTCAAGCCCATGATTTACGTTATATGAACAAAGAAACGATTGAACGCACGATTCAAATTCCTACTGGCGGCATCAATGCAACGGATTTTGAACTGAATGAGGATGAAATCGACTTTCTCTATAAATCAGGCTATACTTCTGCAAAAGAATTTTTGTCGAATTGGGATTTTGAACAATATAAGGCCAAACGCTTGCAAAGAGTCAAAAAAGAGTAGGAGAAACATTCCTCTATCATTCGGTCCAAAAGGGGGAAAGAGGGGACAAGGAGCTGCTACAACGGCTCTTTTTCTTATTGAATGAACGAACCAATCGTTTAATTCAAAAGCAATAAGTGGAATTACAATCATAAAAAATTAATATAATATATTATTTTGATATTGCTTAACAAATATTATAAAAGCATTTAAATGTATGAGGAAATGAGACTTTTAAAAATTATTAGATGACATAATAAATAGTATCTTTTACGACGTCTATGTGAACCAGTCAAAGAATTGACCGAACATAAAAACTACTTCTTTCGAAAAAATCTTGCCTGAGACATATTCCAAGTTTGAATGAAGTCATAAAATCCCACAGCTTCTAAAAGAGGTAACGATAATTTGGATAATGATTCATCAGACCCTTTTTTTATATATATTTTTATAAAAATAAAATAAATCTAGTTATATTTTCATACTAATGTTAATATAAAGTAGTAGATAATACCTAAACATGGAAAGGAGAGGATTTTAAAAACAGATATAGAAATCGGAATTGTTCCCGCCTCAGCCTTCAGCCTCTACTTAGATCACTCCATAAACAGCATCTTCTATGAGAGAATTTATTTCTTAAATGTAGGAAAAATGTTAAGAAAAAATCTACTAGAAGGGGAATAGAATATTATGAAAAATATATTTGCCTTTTCATTATCGTTGATTATTTTATTTAGTTTTGTAGCTCCTTCCTTTGCAAGTATAGAAGTTAGCAACGAGACATCGACACAACAAGAGGTAAACGAACATGCCTATTCTTTTAATGAACTAGAAATAATAAGTAATACAATTTTAACGGAGCAAGAGATTGAAAATCTATATAATGAAGTTATGAGTATTAATACACTTAACTCAGGTGGTATAACTGCATATGGACCTATTTCAGGTGGATCAACAATAACTGAAATAGCTCCTATTTATAGAACCTACAAAAATACCGGTGTAAATGAAGCCAAAAATCTAATTTTTGCATATATGATGAAAAAGATTCCTAAAAAACTGACAGATAGTGTATTCGCTAATTGGCTTTTTGTAAAGTTAAATAGCTGGTCCAAAATTAGTCCAACTTACGTGGGTTCTTGGGTATCAAGTTCATATAGCACTGCAGAAAAGAAAAGAAATTATCATGCGACAGTGGTTCATTATGGCAAAAGTAATTACACATCACCTAAATCAGTTCAATATTTCCAATGCAATTACTGGTTTGGGAAATAATAAATCGAGGAAATGGGGAATAAGATGAATTTGAAAATATTATTGAGAATAGGTATCTTTTTATTATTTTCTTTTCTTATGATTTTTGATTATTTCCCTCATCTCGTTCTCAGAGACATTCCTAAAACTGCACTGACAATTGGAATGATCTCATTAGCGGTTGTCTATATTGTCATTAATCGAAAGACTGAAAAAGATTGTGAAAATGCATTAATTGGAGAAGCAGTATTTATTTTTTATTTGTTAGTGCTAATAGGATTATTAACGGTAATGGGCGGAAAATCTACTGTAGGAATCTCTTTGAATAATCCTATGTTATGGTTTGTTTTATTATTGACAATCGTTGATATGATCGTAAGATATAGGAAAATGAATGCTTAGAAAACGCTAAACTTATGAAATTGGGGAAATTCCGGACGAAAAAACAGCCAGTTGGCTGCCTATTTACTTCATATTATCTCAGACTAAAGCTTTAGGCACATAACATGTACTTTATTATTTTCTTATAACGAACGAAGGAGCCTTTATAGCTTCTTCGTTTGGTTGGTTAAGAGTTCTTATTTCGTAATAAATCGAATCGTAGAATCTTTTCTATTGATACTCTTCAGCAAGAATTTAATTAATTCTGCGTACCTTTCCTCAAGCCAATCTCGAGCGAATACATTAGGTGCAACTAATGTCATTTGGTCACTTTCAATAGAAGAAAAGTACACATCTTTCATCCAAGTCTCATAGCTCGGTTTAGAGATCTTTTTCTGAATTGGTACTTTAACAAGGGAGAATATATCTTTATCGTCCAACAATTCATTATGTATTGACACATCTTTTAACGGAGGTACAGCCTCTTGATCCGGGTTTAAATGATCTATTATTGAGTGACACGATTTAATTCATGTCTTAGTGAAAGTTTTAGCTTTAGTAACTCCTGCATTAAAAAATCTTTAGATTTATCATTACTATCCATTGTACGTCCCCCTTGATGTCTGGTTATCTTTCTATGTCCAAGAAAGATCCATGAAGTATTAGTTCATACCTCTTTTTAGACATATTCTAAATCATTTGGTTCTTTTTCATTTGTAAGTAAATTCAACAGTTCATCTAGTTCCTGGCTTTTATGTAATGTTTTTGGGGCAGTAAATCCATAAATCAATCCGGTGGTTATTAGTTCTTTCCTCAATATCTCAATTTTTTCAAATAATGCTTCCATACTCTCCAATGTAGAATCCTCAAGTGCTTTCTTTTTTTTGTTATGAAACTATTATTACATAAATTAGGATGTTTTTAAACAAAAGTGAGTATTCACTTATAAAATTATTGTTGAAGCATTAATGTCCGATTTTAGAAAACTATGATGATTTCTAAACCTTCCTTTGAATTCAGGTTTCCTTACTGCGGTGGGATTCAACCAAGTGATGTAGATCTTTCTTTTATTCCATTATTTCGCTGGCTTCTTTAGGCTTTTATAGTTTTAAATGTTTATTGTAAAAATAGCCCTTGGAAGTTATTTGTAACGATTAAATAAATGATTCGTTAAGAGAACTAGGCTGAAAGACTGTCGTTATATGTAAAAGTTTGTAGGGCTATGTAAATGAATGAGTGAATTAAAACTCTTTTTGTATTCAATGGGTATCATAAGACCTGCCTAAAAATTCCTAATTTATTGATTTATTGATTTACACATCTTCATACACCTTTAAAAATGGCCTTCTATACTTGAACCAGATTCAAATAATAGGAGGGAAAGATCAATGAATAATGAAAGAGCAATGGATGATTTAATTAAGAATTGGAGCGAATTAGGTAAGAATATGGACCGCCGAAATTTTATCCAGGGAGCGAGTAAGCTTGCCGGACTTTCATTAGGTCTTGCCCTTGCCCAATCAATGGGCGGGATTGAAGTGAATGCTGCCCCGAAATTCAGTGATTATCCATTTACTCTCGGTGTAGCTTCAGGAGATCCGCTCTCGGACAGTGTCGTTTTATGGACAAGGTTGGCACCGGATCCGTTGAATGGAGGAGGAATGCCAAAAGAAGCCATTTCGGTTAAATGGGAAGTGGCAAAGGATGAGAATTTCAGAAAGATTGTCCAGCAAGGCAAGGAAATAGCCAGGCCGGAACTTGGCCACTCCGTACATGTGGAAGTAAGCGGGTTAAAACCTGATAAAGTCTATTTTTACCGTTTTAAAAGCGGCGGGGAAGTAAGTCAGACTGGGAAAACGAAAACACTTCCGCCAATAGGTTCAAGTGTTTCGAGCTTGTCATTCGCGTTTGTTTCATGCCAGCAATTTGAGCATGGTTATTATACGGCCTATAAACATTTGGCAAAGGAAGATCTGGATATTGTCTTCCACCTTGGCGATTATATATATGAATATGGACCAAATGAATATGTTTCTTCTACAGGTAATGTCCGTGTACATAGTGGACCAGAGATCATTACACTTGAAGATTATCGGAATAGATACGCACAATATCGCTCTGATACCCATTTAAAAGCGGCACACGCAGCTTTCCCATGGGTCGTGACTTGGGATGATCATGAAGTTGAAAACAATTATGCAAATGTCATCCCGGAAAAAGGGCAATCGGTAGAAGCTTTCATCAAGAGAAGGGCCGCCGCTTATCAGGCTTACTATGAGCATATGCCCCTTCGCAAATCATCTTTGCCTAAGGGAGCGGATATGAGGTTATACCGAAATTTCACATATGGCGACCTGGCCTCTTTCTTTGTATTGGATTCGCGTCAATACCGGGATGATCAGGCAAACGGTGATGGAAGTTCACCGCAAACGCCTGAGTCACTTGATCCGAAACGCACATTACTAGGTCCAGAGCAGGAACAGTGGCTAACTGACAATCTATCAAAATCAAAAACGAAGTGGAATGTTCTGCCTCAGCAGATTTTCTTTGCACAACGGAATTATGGAACACCAACCGCCCCAAAATTCAGCATGGATTCCTGGGATGGTTACCCGGCTGCACGCGATCGCTTAATTGATGTAATCAAAAGCAACAACCTGGAAAATCTGGTCGTATTGACCGGTGATGTACATGCAAGCTGGGCCGCCAATTTAAAGGCGGATTTCGATGATCCAAATTCAAAGATTTTCGGAGTGGAGTTTGTCGGCACTTCGATCACATCTGGCGGAAATGGTGCGGATAAGCGTGCGGACACGGATAAAATACTAAGTCAGAATCCGCATATAAAGTTCTTTAATGATTACAGGGGATATGTCCGGTGCAAAGTAACACCAGAACAATGGAAGGCGGATTACCGTGTAGTCCCATTCGTGACAGAACCAGGTGCGGATATATCGACAAGAGCATCCTTTGTTTTTGATAAGGATCAAACAGGGCTGCGAAAGGTTGCATCAGCAGCGGTTATGGAAGGTGTACATAAAACGAACGAAGTCGAGGAGGATCGGACACGTGCCCATAATCGCGCACATGAAAAACAAAGAATGAAAAGTCAGGGGAAAGTGACTAATTGATAGGGAATCCTTATGATGTTTGACAGGAATGTAGCGAAGAAAAATGAGAAGAACAGAGGAGTGAGTAGGAATGCTTTCAAATATAGGAATACCCGGTTTGGTGATTGTCCTTGTGATTGCACTGATTATTTTTGGACCGTCCAAACTGCCGGAAATAGGCCGTGCATTTGGCCGGACATTATCCGAATTCAAAAGTGCAACCAAAGGATTGGTGAATGATACAGAAAAAGAAGAAGAAAATGAGAATAAAGCTGCATTAAGAGCTGTTAAAAAAGAGGGATGAAGTAAATGAGATAGAGCGGGCGGAAAGACTCGCCTGCTTCTTTTCATGAGAAGGGTTAGAGAGGAAGCGCTATTTGCAAAATGGCAAATAATATGTCTAAAAAGGGGGAGTGAAAGTGGAGAGTAAGGATTTACACGTTATTGAGCATATGGAGGAACTCCGAAGCAGAATCATTAAAACACTGATAGGCTTTGTGGCCTTTTTCATAATGAGCTTCATATTCGTACAGGATATTTATAATTTACTTATTAAAGATTTGGAAGGAAAGCTTGCCGTGCTCGGGCCGAGTGAGATCCTATGGGTATATATGATTATTGCTGGGGTTTGCGCAATAGCTGCAACGATTCCGCTTGCAGCCTATCAGTTATGGCGCTTTGTGGCTCCAGCTTTGAAACCGGAAGAGAGAAAGGTTACATTTCGCTTCATACCCGGACTGTTCATTCTATTTATCACAGGTATCTCATTTGGATATTTTGTGTTGTTTCCAATAGTTCTGGGTTTCCTAACTTCCCTATCGGCCGGGCAGTTCGAGATGATGTTCACTGCGGAAAAGTATTTTCGTTTCATGATTAATTTGATCTTACCTTTCGGGATTTTATTCGAGATGCCGCTTGTGGTCATGTTCCTGACCAGATTAGGCATCATCAATCCAGCGGTGTTGAAAAAGTCTCGCAAGATTTCTTATTTCGTCCTGGTCATCATCTCAATCCTGATTACACCTCCAGATATAATTTCGGACATTTTGGTTATCGTCCCTTTACTTGTGCTTTATGAAGTGAGTGTACAGCTGTCCAATATGGTTTATCGTAAAAGGCTTATGAAAGATGAGTCAGCATTATCCGTGACATGAAAAGGATAATCACAGCCTATTGAAAGTAACATTTCTTGGGAAATAATGGGGTATAAAAAAGTAGAGGGGTATAATCCCCACTACTCAGACTAGACTGTAGACAAACTGGATGAAAATCGAGTTTGTCTACAGTATTTTTTGGTTTCGACAATTTGGATATAGGTTTTTGTTCAAAGACTCGCTTTCCGCAGGAGTTACGGGAGTCTCCTGGTGGCTCCCTAGTAGTGCTTATCCGTCAGGAGTCTCACACTTTCCTCTCCAATTAACTTTGTTATTTCTGAAAAGTACTCGATAGGAATAACTTGATCAATTATCCTTTTTTATCATGGCTTCTGACCTTATATTTGGGGAAGTTTTACGTTTATTGTTACCAATCCACCAAACCGATATTGCACTCACTAAACCAGCAAAAACGACATACAAGCTAAGTAAAATGGGAGATCCATTATTATAACCTAATAATGCAGTGGCAATGATAGGTGTCAAACCACTAGCGAAAATTCCGGAAAATTGATATACGAAAGACATTCCTGTGTACCTGACTGGAGCATTGAATAGCTCTGCAAATAATGCAGCTTCTGGCCCATAAACTGACGAATAAAAGATTCCTAGAGGAATGATGAGTGCCATCCAGATTACAAGGGTGCTGCCATTACTATTCGACATTATCCAAAAAGCAGGAAGGGCAGAAAATCCTGTAACAAGACTGCCAATTAAATAGGTTCGAGTTCTTCCAAATCGGTCAGATACATGACCGAAGATAGGAATGAAAAAACACATGACAAATGCTGCAGCGGACACACCGAGTAATGCTTCAGTACGTGATAAATCAAGAGAGTTTGTTAAATAGGTAATTGAAAATACACCCATAATATTAAAAAACACGCCGTCTATATATCTTGCACCCATGCCAGCCAGGACATTACCGGTATTATTTTTCCACATGTCCTTTATTGGCATGTTAGATTCTACGTTACTTTCCTTCACTTTTTTAAACTCAGGTGATTCCGAAACATTAAGCCGAATCCATAAACCAAGGAATATCAATATCGAGCTAAGCGCAAAAGCTGTTCGCCATCCCCAAGACATGAACTGACTATCAGATAAAGTGGAAGAAAGTACTCCCACAACACCAGAAGACAAAAGCAAGCCAATTGATAATCCAATTTGTGGCAGACTCGCATATAGCCCCCTCTTTTTTAATGGTGCATGTTCAAAAGTCATTAGTACAGCACCGCCCCATTCACCGCCAAGTCCAATTCCTTGCAATATTCTTAAGATAAGCAAGCAGATAGGAGCCCATATGCCAATTTGGTTATAAGTGGGTACTAGGGCGATTAATACAGTACTCCCTCCCATAATACCTAAGCTGGTTATCAACATGCTTTTCCGACCGATTTTGTCTCCGAAATGACCAAAAATCAAGCCTCCCACCGGACGGGCTATAAACCCCACAGCAAATGTGGCATAGGCTAGCAAAGTGGATACGATCGGATCATCAGCAGGAAAGTATAGCTTATTGAATACTATTCCAGCGACTACACCGTAAAGGAAAAAGTCATACCACTCAATAGTAGAACCAATGAGACTTGCCCCCACCACACGTGAGAGCGTTTTATCCTTTTTTATTTCCATCTCTTTTCCTCCCTAAAATTAATAAATTCAAAAAATTGGTTGGATATGAAGAAGAGTACGATTAAGTATCTAATGGATTTCAAAAAAATAATCCGAGTGGGGGACAATTTAATCGATATATACCTGTATCTGATAATAACTCCACAAATGAATTTTGTACTGTTTTTAAAATGCTTTCTAAAAATGTTTTAAAGTGAATGTATCTATCCTTGATTTGTTTGGGCACTTCAATAATTGTTAAAACTTTCAGAATTGGCCAGTTTGGTATGCGCTTTCATTTTGGTGTATTACTTTATTTCAGAGACAGCTTGTGAATTTCGGTTAGATAGTTTTTCAGCTAATAAGTGAAAAACATTCCGTATGTCTTGCTCAGTCGGAACTCTTCTGTTAGTAGCTATTCCATTACCTGAAAGTGCATCATTAACTAATGTTGGAATTTCGGCATTTAATTTTTGGGTGTCTATATATTTAAGTCCGTCATGCCAAACACCGAACTTTTCATTAAATTCTTCCAACGAGGAAATAGCAAATAAAGTAAGGTTTTCTTTGCTTAGAGAGGGAGAGGCCCCAAGTGCCAATGCTATTTCTGCAAAATGTTCTTGGCAGGAATCTAGGCTGAATTCCATAACAAAGGGCATCAGCAAGGCTACGCTTAGTCCATGTGGAATGTGGAACCTCGCTCCTAACGCTCTTCCTGCTGCGTGGGCTAAATTTGTTGAAGCATTTGAAAAAGCGATGCCTGCATAACAACTTGCCAACATCATTTCTCTTCTTGAATCAATATCTGATCCATTTTCAAAGACTTTTGGCAGTGATTTTCCGATTAGTTTTATAGCCTCAATAGAAAATAATTTGGTCATGATTGTCGCTCTGTTCGAAAGAAGTCCTTCAATAGCGTGTGAAAGAGCATCGAGTCCTGTATAGACCGTAAAACTGGGGGGGAGGGTTAAAGTTAATTCCGGGTCTAGAATTGCCACATCTGGAACAAGGTCAGGGTGACTTGGATTCATTTTTATATTCGTATCAAAATCAGTGATAACCATAATTTTAGTAACTTCAGATCCGGTTCCAGATGTTGTAGGAACCGCAAAAAGAGGGAGTCGATCCAGTTTTTGATAATTAGGTATGCTCTTCCATTCAGTATCCATCGATTTACCGAAAACTGATAATGCCTTTGCTAAATCAATGGCACTGCCTCCTCCTATGCCGAGTACACAATCCCCGTGAAAATCATTGAAATGGGTTAATGCCTCTTTAACATGTTTGGTAGACGGTTCTCCTGAAAAATTAGTGAAAAGTTTGTATTCTATACCACTTTTCGTTAAGATAACCCCTATCTTTTCACGGAGGTTCAACGGAGGTTTAGCCAAGAAAGAGTCCATGAGTATGAAAACTTTTCTTCCTCCTTTTGATCTAATTTGTTTTCCTAAATAATGAATGGCCCCATTTTCAAGCATAATATTCCGAGGTAAATCAAGTATAGCCATTTTATCACCCTTTTCTTAATATTGTTAAAGAGTTTAACTGATAAAATACTAATGCAAGAAACGTGCCGAAGTTTGAATGTTGTGAAAATTGTGTTAAAAAAGGTACTTCACTTAAAATAATGGTATTGAATTGTCACCAACCTGGTAATAAAATGACTACAAAAGGAGGCGGATAAATGGAAAAAAAGGAACTTTTAGAAAAGATAAAACATTTAGAGGCAACCAATAAACAAATGCGTACAATCATTGACTTTTCCTCAGACGGGCTTTATGTGGTTGATGAGGATGGAATCACTATAGAAGTTAATAAGGCTTATGAAGAAATGACAGGGATAAATCGTAATGAAGTTATTGGTAAGGATATTAGAGATTTAGTATTAATGGAGTATTTTGATGAATCAGCTGCGTATATGGCATTACAGTCTAAGAAAACTACCACTATCATGCAAAAAATCAATAAATGTAAATATTTTGTAGCAACAGCTACCCCAGTCTTTGATAACTCAAAGAAAAAGGTAAAAATGATAGTTACGAGTGTAAGAGATATAACTTATTTGAATCATTTACAAAGTCAAACAAGAAAAATTGAACTTGATAATGAAATTGACGCAAAACACAACATTAAACATCATCCTCAAATAATTTATAAAAGTCAGCAAATGCAGACCCTTATAAAAAAGGCAAAAAAAATTGCTGGATTTCCAACATCTGTACTCATTACAGGTGACTCCGGGACAGGTAAAGAAGTATTGGCTAATTACATACATCAATACAGCCCACAAAAAGAAGGCCCTTTCATTAAGGTGAATTGTGCAGCCATCCCATCTGAATTATTTGAGTCGGAATTGTTTGGATTTGCTAATGGAGCGTTTACAGGAGCTAAAAAAGGTGGAAAGGCTGGATTTTTTGAAAAAGCGAATATGGGTACCATCTTATTAGATGAAATTGGGGAACTTCCATTGATGATGCAAGCTAAATTGCTCCGCGTTCTCCAAGATCAAGCTATTACCCGAATAGGTGATACAAGACCAATTCCTCTTAACTTTCGATTAATTTGTTCCACCAATAAAGACCTAAGGGAACTTATTAATAAAAAGCAATTCAGAGAAGATTTATGGTATCGGATTAATGTCATCCATTTAGATATACCACCGTTACAAAAGCGGAAATCTGATATTTTACCTCTTATTGATTTTTACCTTATGATGCTTTGTGAGCAGTTCGGGTTAATAAAAAAAATAATGCCTGAAACTATAAAGCTTATGGAAAGTTATCATTGGCCAGGAAATGTTCGTGAGCTGAAAAATATAATTGAGTATTTGGTGGTATCAACATCAGTACCTTCCATATTCCCTAGAGACCTGCCTGAACATATTAGGGATAATTGGAAATTAGAGAGCGATACCGAATATGAGGAATATCATATATCCCCCTCAAGTCACCGTAACTTAAAGGAAGCAATGAATCAATTTGAAGCTCAGATAATCTTAGAAGCCTTAAAATCCTCACCAAGCATTCGAAAAGCAGCTATTAAACTCGAAATTGACCATGCAAATCTAATTAGGAGAATGAAACGTCTTGGGATTCAGAATTGAGGCAAATGAAATCTATAAATGAAGCCTAATAGACGATATGCACCCAAAGTTTTTACCGCTAGTTATATTTTTTACCCCTATACGATAAAATTGGATAGTTATGGAAGGAGTTTTTTTCCTGAATAATAATGCCCCAGCAAATTATGTTCCCCTTTAATGCACTCATATCATTTTAAACAAACTAATAATATCATATGTTAATTTCCAACATGAAATAGGTAATTGGACATTCCAAAAGAAACATAAGAACGTAATAGTAAAAATATCGAAAGGTGAAAGGTTCGAATCTTATTATCGTTCAAGTATAAATATATATTTAGGGGGGAGAGCATTATCAAAATATCGAACAGGATGGTGAGAATGTATGAAGGAATTATTGAAAATTATCGCAGGAAACATTTCCATGACCTTTGCCTATGCTTATTTAATCGTTCCCAATGAAATCATCAATGGCGGGGTAACTAGCTCGGCATTATTATTGAATGCATTATTGGGCTATAACATTGCCATGCTCGCCAATTTGGTTACAGGATTACTGTTAATCGTTTGTTTCGTGTTTCTAGGGAAAGAGTACTTTTTTAAGTCGATCGTAAGTTCCCTTAGCTATATGGTTTTTTTTAATTTTTTTTATTCATTGAACATTCATTTTGATATGAATATCGTTTTAGTGATTTTCATTTCGTCGATTTTTATAGCGATAGGATATTATTTATGTATAACTGCAAATGCCTCCACTGTTGGCTTTGACGTGCTCGCCTTAATTTTACATCACAAAAATGAAAAAATAGATATTGCTGCGACAATAAGGATTATTAATCTTATCGTACTGATATTGGGCCTTCTGGTTTATGGTTATGCATCGATTGTTAAGGGAATTGCTTTTACATTGCTTTTTTCATATCTTTTAAAGAAAATGCTGGATAGAAAGCAGAAGGCAGTAACGTCAGCTACGGAAAGTGTGTTGGATGAAACACCAAAGGTAAATGAAGTAAAATAACTAAAATTGCAGACTTAATGGACATTGTTTTTTATATGAAAATGTTCATTTTGTTATCTAAATATTCTGATTTTTAAATTGACTTTAAAAAAATCAGAGTGTATTATACACATAGAAAGTGGTACTAACATCATGACGTAATGATGTTAGATTCGCTTCGTTTTTCAAAATAGCCTTAAGGAAGGAGGACTAGTGATATAGAATCCTAAGTTCATAGCGTCATACCCTGTGTTGTTTGAAAATGCCATGTTTCCAGTTCCCACTATCTTTGTGAAAGTGTAAAGGACAGGCAGCTGAAAAGCCTGCCTTACATTCAAGTAGCGATTATCTTAGTTGATTCCCCAAATTATTGAAAGTTGGTGGAGGGTATGAAACATCAACAGGAAGAACTGAAACCAGGTCTGAAACAAAGACATTTAACGATGATATCTTTGAGTGGTGTCATAGGCGCTGGTTTATTCGTAGGAAGCGGTATCATTATTGGTCAAACGGGCCCCGGGGCGATATTATCATATGTTTTGGCAGGCTTGATCGTTGTTTTAGTCATGAGGATGCTTGGGGAAATGGCTACAGTGAATCCCAATACTGGATCTTTTGCGGTTTATGCAAGAGAAGGGATAGGTGAATGGGCCGGTTTTACAACAGGTTGGTTATATTGGTTCTTTTGGGTTATCGTAATTGCTTTGGAGGCAACGGCTGGAGCAGCAATCATTCACAGCTGGCTTCCTTCCGTTCCCGTCTGGGTCATAAGTCTATCATTGATCATCCTATTGAAAATGACGAATATTTTTTCCGTGAAATCGTTTGGTGAGTTCGAATACTGGTTTTCAATCATTAAAATAATCAGTATCATACTATTCCTGTGCCTGGGGGTGGCCGTGATATTTGGGTTTATCCCAACGATAAAACCACCTGGCACTTCCAATCTTTTAAACTTTGGCGGGTTTATTCCAAATGGTCTAAGTTCTGTGCTTGTTGGTGTTGCAATCGTTTTTCATGCATTTGTTGGAGTGGAGATACCAGCGATTGCCGCGGGTGAAACCAGTGATCCGGTCAAATCAGTTAGAAGTGCATTGAATAGTGTGGTTTGGCGAATCCTGATTTTCTATATCGGGTCCATCGCCATACTGGTGACGCTATTACCTTGGAATTCGGCTTCTTTGCTGAAAAGTCCATTTGTCGCAGTACTTGAAATGCTGGGAATCCCTTCTGCTGCCCTGATCATGAATATAGTGATTCTCATTGCATTGCTATCCTGTTTGAATTCGGGATTATATACGAGTTCACGCATGTTATTTTCACTTGCACAAAAGGGTGACGCCCCAAAGCTATTTTCTAAAGTGAGCAAGAACGGTGTCCCTATATTTGCTGTAGTCGGCTCTACTATATTTGCCTTTATCAGCACCATTTTCAGTTATGTTTCACCTGATAAAATCTTTTTCTTTTTAGTGAATTCCTCGGGCGGAGTCGGAATTCTTGTTTATCTGGCCATTGCGGTTTCCCATCTCCGATTAAGGAAGAGAATGGAGAAGGAGAATCCTGGAATATTCAAGATCAAGATGTGGTTATTCCCGTATTTGACTTATGCAACCATCATTTCCATGATTTCCGTGTTAATATTAATGGCTTTTATCGATTCGCAGCGTCCGCAGTTCATATTTACCATGCTATTTAGCTTGATCGTTATTTGTTCATTCTTTTTCATTCGGCGAAAAAAAGCGAAGTATTTGGAGAATGAATTAAATATTGCTTCTGGTTCCCCTAATTCTGAAAAGTTTTAGCTTTGGCTCTACACCATTGGTTTAATTTAAGGTTACTTCTATGGAATTCCTCAGACAAAATTCTTCAATTCACTAATCAGCTAGAATATGATTCCAATAGAAAAAGAGAATTGTGCCAATAAGTGCTTGGTGCCATCTGTCTTTTAAATCATGAAGGAGGGGTTATATTGAATGGTTTCCGTGTAATAACCAGTGGAGTTGTCCTTGGGGCCATATTGCTGTCAGGCTGCGGCAATTCAGCTGAACCGGACGAGGCTCAACAGGAAAAAAGTCCAATCATGAATGAAAATCCGGAATCAAATACGGGTGAAACCCAAAATCCGGAGGTCATTAAAAAAGGTGTCGGCGATGTGATTCAATCCATAAAAGAATTGGAATCAGAATTAAGTGCGGAAGCGGATCCAGAGAGAATTCAAGAAATGGGAAAAGATATGAGTTCTATTTGGGATTCGATAGAAAAGCAAGTGGAAGATGAATACCCGGATTGGTATGAAAGGATTGAGAAAAACCTTTACCCATTAATTGGGGAGTCAGGGAATCCGGAAAAGGACCTTGAAAAGATTAAACGACTCTCTGAAGCTACAAAGGAAGATTTACAGTTATTTTTGGAAGAAGTTAATTGAATTCTCTTTATACCCTGGTTTAGCAAGTTTGGTGATTTTGGAGGAGGTAAGATGAGGAGGGGAGCATAGATTGGAAAGGGCAAATGAATGCAAAGAGGTTCAAGCAGTGATATTCGATTGGGCAGGAACGACGGTGGATTATGGTTGTTTTGCACCGGTCCAAGCATTTGTCGAGATATTCAGGATAAGGGGGATAGATATTACCATTAAGGAAGCAAGGGAACCTATGGGTTTATTGAAAATGGATCATATTATGGAACTCCTGAAAATGAAACGAATCTCTAATTTGTGGAGTGCTAAATTCGGGAAAGAACCGGACGAAAGAGATCTAAATTCATTATATAAAGACTTTGAGGCTTTGCTTTTTAAAGTTCTAAAGGATAATGCCAAGCCAATACCCGGCGTAATTGAATTAGTCAGCCGTTTAAGGCAGCAAGGAATAAAAATCGGTTCGACAACGGGGTATACTCGTGAAATGATTGATGTTGTTAAAGAAGAGGCGGAAAAATGGGGCTATCAACCCGATTCCATCGTTGCGTCCACCGAAGTGCCTACAGGTAGGCCTGCTCCTTGGATGTGCTTTAAGACGGCGATGAATCTCCAAGTGTATCCACTCAGCAAAATCGTTAAAGTGGGTGATACGATCAGTGATATCAAAGAAGGAATTTCTGCGGGAATGTGGACTGTTGCCGTATTGAAAGGCGGCAGTGAAATCGGACTTTCAGAAGCAGAAATCAGTGAAATGGACCCTTATGATCTGCAAAAACGGATGAAGACTGCAGAAAACCGTTTTTTGAATGCAGGTGCCGATTTCGTAATTGATGAAATAGGTGATTTATTGGAGATCATCGATAGAATCAACTACAGATTGACTGAAAAAAAGGATATATTTATTGGTTAAAAAAGAGTCAAATACATGTGTTAGTGCCTATGCTTGACAGAGACTTTAAATTAATTCTAAATATTCAAATTATTTATTGACTGTTACGCATAATGGTAGTATTATACATCTATAACTGGTACGGACGTCGCAACGTCATTATCAGAAATAAATTTAATTAAGGAGAATGTGCTATGGTCGAAACAAAAATGTTAAGAGGTACGAAAGTAAAAATGACACCAAGTGAAGCCATCGTTGAGACATTAGTGGCCGAGGGAGTTAAACATATCTCGGGAATTTTGGGATCTGCTTTCATGGATATGCTTGATTTATTGCCAACTGCAGGCATTCGTTTCATTGGTGTCCGCCATGAACAAAGTGCAGCACATATGGAAGATGCTTATTGTCGTGTCTCTGGTGTTGCTGGAGTTGTCATCGGGCAAAACGGACCTGGAATGACGAATATGGTCACCTCTGTAGCAGCGGCCAATCAAGCTCATACTCCAATGGTGGTCATATCACCTTCAGCTGGTACTCCAACAGTTGGATGGGATGGTTTTCAGGAATGCGATCAGGTTTCCATCTTCAAGGCAATCACGAAAGAAACAGTTAGAGTGACACACCCAGGCCGGGTCGCTGATTGCCTAAGGACAGCGTTTCGGATTGCCTATGCCGAGAGGGGACCGGTTTTATTCGATATCCCTCGTGATTACTTCTATGGTGAAGTGGAAGATCAAATACTTCAACCACATCAATATCGCGTGGATGAAAGGGGCTGCGGGTCTTCTGAATCCTTGGATAGAGCGGCAGAAATTTTAGCCGAGGCGAAGTATCCGGTGATCATTTCCGGTAGGGGAACGGTTGATTCAGATGGCATTGAGGAAATTAAGAATATGGCGGAATATTTAACGGCTCCGGTAGCTGTCTCATATATGCATAATGATGCTTTTCCTGCTGATCATCCATTGTCAGTAGGCCCAATCGGTTACATGGGTTCAAAGGCTGCGATGAATACACTTAAGAAAGCGGACGTCATATTGGCGGTAGGTACAAGATTATCGGTATTTGGAACGTTACCATGCTATGACATTGATTATTTCCCGAAAGATGCGCAAATCATCCAAATTGATATTAACCCAAGGCAAATAGCGAGGACGCACCCTGTGGAAGTAGGGATCATCGGAGATGCCCGCGAAGCGAGTCGTGAAATCTTGAAACGGTTGAAGGCTGATAAACCAAACCTAAAACAAGAAAAAGAGCGGATAGTAGAAGTTACGAATGAAAAACAAAAATGGGAAGAAGAATTGGTGAATCTTGCGATGATCGATGGAACCCCGATCAATCCGCGTCGGGCCCTATTGGAATTGACAAAAGTGTTGCCTGAAAATGCCATCGTTACTACAGATATCGGTAATGTATCTTCAACTGCAAACGCTTACTTGAAATTTAATCAGGGACGCAGGCATATCGCTGCGCTTACATTCGGGAATACTGGATTTGCTTACCCATCCGCACTAGGTGCCAAATTAGCTGAGCCGAATACGCCTGTTATAGCCATTGTTGGAGATGGTGCGTGGGGCATGAGCTTACATGAAGTGAGTACGGCCGTGGAAGAAAACATACCGGTCATAGCATGTGTCTTCAATAATAATGCATGGTGCGCAGAGAAAAAGAATCAGGTCGATTTTTATAATAACCGCTTTGTAGGCGCGGATATCCAAAATCCTGATTTTGCAGAAGTTGCCCGATCAATGGGTGCTGTAGGCATTAGGGTGGAAAAAGCAGACGAGTTAGGCGCTGTCATTGAAAAAGCAATAAAATCAAACAAACCGACTGTCATTGATATACAAGTGGATGGAACACAATTGGCTCCGCCATTTAGAAAAGATGCATTAAAAATGCCTACTAGATTATTAGAAAAATATTCTCATTTAGATCATAAAAACTGGGATAAATAAAAAAATGTGATAGGACAGCTGCGATGACTGATGAACGATTTGGGTCATCGCACCATCACCAATTCGCATTAAAGGGTCTGTAACAGCATGGGAACTTAACTTAGTTGCATTCAATGAAAAATAAGGGGGTTTCAAAAGTGAAGATGGAAACTGAAACGAAAGACCTTGTTCAAATGGATAAAGACCATTTATGGCATGCGATGCATCGCTATAATGAGAAGGATGCTCCCATGATGGCTACAGAAGGATCCGGCTCATGGTTCACTGATACTAAAGGGGATAAATATTTAGATGGTGTCTCCGGATTATGGTGCTTGAACCTTGGTCACGGACGAAAAGAGATTGCCCAGGCAGCCTATGAACAAATGATTAACTTATCTTACTTCCCTTTAACATTAAGTCATAAGCCGGCAATCGAATTATCTGCAAAAATAAGTAAACATTTAAAGGGCCCTTATACAACTTTTTTTACGAACAGTGGCTCTGAGGCGAATGAGACAGCTTTTAAAATAGCCAGGCAATATCATTCCCAAAATGGAAATCAGGGTAAATACAAGTTCATCTCAAGGTATAGAGCTTATCATGGCAATACTTTTGGCGCGCTCAGCGCAACTGCACAGGCTAATCGGAGAGTGAAATATGATCCGGCGGTTCCAGGTTTCCTGCATGTTCCACCGCCGTACAGTTATCGAAGCCCGTTTGGGGAAAACGTTGAAAACTCCGATTTGCTTGCAGCTGAATATATCGATCAGGTCATTAACTTTGAAGGAGCTGAAACGGTAGCGGGCGTTATCCTTGAACCATTCATCTCTGGTGGCGGGGTCCTTATTCCTTCAAAAGAATACTTAACGAGGGTTTCGGAAATCTGTAAGAAGCATGATGTTCTATTAATTGTGGATGAAGTGGTTTCAGGTTTTGGAAGAACCGGAAAAATGTTTGGGTTCATGCACTCAGATGGGGTTCAACCGGATATTGTTACGATGGCAAAGGGTTTGACCAGCGGTTATCTTCCACTTGGGGCAACGGCAGTGAATTCCAGGATTTATGAGAAGTTCAAAGACAACGGAAATTTAAATCATTTCAGGCATGTGTCAACATATGGAGGCCACCCTGCATCTTGCGCAGTTGCGCTAAAGAACATTGAAATCTTGGAAAATGAAAACATCGTTCAACGAGTATCTGAACTTAGTGAATCGACACTAAGCGCGCTCTTTGAATTGGCAGCCCTGGATAAAGTAGGGGAGGTTCGGGGAGTTGGGTTTTTATATGGCATTGAATTAGTGGAAGATAAAAAGACAAAAACGCCTGTTTCCGAAGAGTTCATGGGTAAAATAATCGGGGCTTGCAAGGCAAAGGGTCTTATCATCGGACGTAATGGTGATACGATTCCTGGATATGGTAATGTACTCATCATTGCACCGCCTTTATCTTCGACCGTTGAAGATTTACGCTTTGTCATAGAAACGGTTAAATCCGTTTTATGTGAATTATGCTAATCAAAAAGATGATGAGCTTTAGGGTGCTATCTATATAGAAGAAAAAAATGAAGATGGGCATGATATGTCTAGCTGATTTGACATCCATGTCCATTTTTTCATATTGAGTCTAACAGTGTGGGAAAACTGGGGAATCCAAAACAGGAGGAAAAATGCAATCACAACAAAGGTTATTGGTGGTTCTGGCACATCCCGATGATGAGTCATTCCTGTGTGGGGGAACCATTGCTAAAATGTCTGAGCGAGGTGTTCAGATAACTTTACTATGTGCGACAAAAGGCGAAATGGGCAGACGAATGGGAAATCCCATTGTAACAACAAGGGAGGCATTGCCAGAACTAAGGGTGGAGGAGTTAAAAAGAGCTTGTGGAGAATTGGGAATCAGTGATTTGCGATTTTTAAACGTAAGGGATAAAACGATTGAATTTGAAAGCTTCGATTTATTGGCGGAGAGAATCGTAAAGGTGATTCGTGAAGTTCAGCCGGATGCGCTAATTACATTCCATGAGAAATACGGGGGGCATCCAGACCATTGTGCGATTGGCCGTGCTGCCGCATTTGCTTTCTTAAACTCCGGTGATCCCGATTTTTATCCAGATCCAGTATTTCCAGCTATTAAGGTTCATAGTTTGTACTTTGTCCTTTGGCATGCCTTTTATGATGAATGGTTAAAGGAAAACGGGCCGGGCAGTGTCACAGAAATCAATATAGCAGGGACTTTAAAGAAAAAGATCCGTGCCTTAAGGTCACATCGATCCCAGACTTTAGCGGTTCCTGAATTGTGGACGAATCAAAATCCAAGCTTGCCTTTTTTAAAGGAATCCGAGTATTTTATCAAAGGGAATTCACTTCTTAATCTAGAAGAAACCGATTTTTTTCAAACGATTGAAAGGATGGGATGATTTAGTTTATCTGGAAAGGGGGAAGGAATGTATGGAATTAGAAAAATATGAGCCACTGGAAGAAGCACTTCAGGCACAGCAAAACCCACTTCAAAATAAGGTGCTTTTGTGGCTGAGCGGTATTGCTTTCACCTTTTTCATTGCCCTCTTAGGCTTGGGGCTGTCGAAGATTTCGGGATTCAATCGAATCGGTCCACTTGCTTGCTCGATCATCATTGCCGTGATATATCGTCAAATTGCGGGATATCCAGAGAAATTCCGGACGGGAATCGAATTTTCCGCAAAAAAACTTTTGCGTTTTGCCATTATTTTATACGGGTTGAAATTAAATATCGATGTGATTTTCAATCAGGGACTGCCATTATTGGTACGTGACATAGGGACAGTAACATTCGCCATAGTCGTGATGGTCCTGATTGCAAAGTGGATTAAGGCAGATGCATCCATTTCCCTTCTTCTTGCTGTAGGAACCGGGATATGCGGTGCAGCAGCCATCGCGGCAATATCTCCAATCGTGAAAGCGAAGGAAGAGGATACAGCCATAGGCGTCGGGATAATCGCTTTAATGGGAACTCTTTTCTCCATTGTTTATACACTTTTACGTCCGATCCTTCCAATATCTGCTTTGGATTATGGAATCTGGTCTGGGATCAGTCTTCATGAAATCGCCCATGTTGCTTTGGCAGGAGCACCGGCTGGTGAAGATGCGCTAGCGATTGCACTCCTCGCCAAATTGGGACGTGTCTTTTTACTCATCCCTTTATGTTTCATTTTTATGTATTGGATGAAAAAGCGATCATCCGGGAAAATGGGCCATGATGCCAAAATTGATTTTCCATGGTTCCTCGTGGGTTTTATAATCATGAGCCTAATAGGAAGTTATGTGTTTGGAAGTTATATTACGGTTTCACCTCTCGTAATGGATGGCATTTCCAAAGCGACCACATTTATATTGACTATGGCCATGATCGGTCTTGGACTGAATGTTAGCCTGCAGGCACTGCGAACAAAAGCCATGCGTCCTCTTTTAGCCATGACCATTACCTCTTTGCTGCTTTCCATAATTTCGTACTTTATCATTTAATATATAAGCTTTCATATATGCCTGAAATGTGATGAAGGTTGCATATAGGATAAGCCCTGAATACATAGAGCTATTCAGGTTTTTTTTATTCACTCGAAGAAAAACCCTATTTGAACGCTGGAAACTCAACATAATCCTAATTTAAGGGAAAAATTGAACGCTGGCATGTTTGAATATTATAACTATTTGGTTTACAATATAAGAACTGATACGAACATTACGATGTCTTTTTCTGTTTGGAGGAAATTTTATGGAGCTAGACTTTAAAAATCCAATCCCTTTACATGCTCAATTGAAAACCATATTGGAAAACCAGATTTTGGAAGGTTATTATAAAGACAAAATCCCGAGTGAAAGGGAACTGATGGATATGTATTCTGTCAGCAGGAGCACTGTACGGGAAGCCGTTTCCATCCTGGTTCGTGAGGGAATATTGGAAAAGAGGCATGGGAAGGGAACGTTCGTCTCCCTTAAACCTGTGCAAGAATGGCTTAAGATGATAAGTTTTACGGAAACCACTAAAAGCATGGGGATTAAACTACTAGATCATGGCCGTGTAATGACACCTGAAAATATAGCTGATGCAAATGGGTTTGAGGATGAATCTTACCATATTAAAAGGCTGCGGTTACAGGGGGATGTCCCAATAGCCATTGAATTGCATTATTATTCTTTGGACCTAGGAAAAAAATTGACGAAATTCGATTTAAGTACAACCGTATTGTATGATGCCCTCGAAGGTGAATTAAACATTGACTTTTGTGAAGCGGAACAAATCATAACCTGCGGCTTTCCAACAAAAGAAGATGCAGAACATTTGGGTATAGCCGAAACGATGTGCTTACTGATTACAGAACGAATGATTTTTGATTCTGATGGTAACTTAGTAGAATATTATAAAGGGTTATTCCGATCGGATATGTATTCATTCGCAATGAAAATGTCCCGGAAGAATTGAATTCCACATAAAGTGACCTAAGCCTTTCTAAGAAGAAGAAAGGCTTAGGTCATTTTCAAAGCTACCGGGATCCAATAATACGATTTTTATTGGAGAGTATGCCGATGTTAATAACATAGGCATGTTTTAAAATAACCTATTGTTATACTCAAATATTTTTTTTACCTCAAGAGCTAAAGGGTCAAGGCTTGCCCACCGTTTTCAGCCGTTCGGTTTTGAGGGCTTGCCATCCTCCATTTTAGCCGAAATAAGCCCAAGGGCAACTCCCAGCAACGCACCTGCTCCCACTTCCACAGGCTGATGTCCGAGCAGTTCATTCAGTTCCTTCTCACGCTCAACATACTCAAAGCTCGGAAACTCTCCGGAAAATTTGGCCATATTATCTTCAAGATCATTCACGAGCTTAGCGATTTCGCCTGTATGGCGGCGAATCCCCTGAGCATCATACATCACAATCACGCCAAACACTGTCGCAAGCGATGTTTCCGTATGCAGCCATCCTTTATTCGCTGCTACATACGCTGCCAGGGCGGCCACCCCCGCAGAGTGCGAACTGGGCATGCCGCCCGTTGTGAAAGCCTGCTTCGAGTCCCACTTTCCCGTCAGCTTATAATGCGTTAAAATTTTCAGCCCTTGCGCAATGCCAATCGCCGACAGCGCCGTTAAAATTCCCCGATTCATCTTTTCCATGAGCAACTCCTCCACTCCAGACCAGTCCAACCCAACCCAATCCGGGAATTTATCTTCCCTCTTTTGATACCCCAAAAATATTTTTTATATGCAGCAGTTCCATGATGAATGAATCATGATATCACTTTTTGCTGTGTCCGAGTTCAGCTGAAGCATCATATCCGAGGTGGGTTCAGGCTTATTTTTTTCGGAAAAGGTCACTATTTCATAATAATATTTATAGGATGGGAACCTTAAGGAAAATATATAACGGAAGATAATTAACATGGTTTTAAGGTGGAAATGGAATGAACAAGATCAAGGATATGAATCCGAAAGAGTTAAAAAAGATCATGACGGTAACCGAGAGAATGTCTTTCACGAAAAACTTCAGGTCCGCTACTGCAGAAGAATGGTTCGTATTCATACCAGGCTTCAATGATCCTGGTACAGGGGGAGCTGCTGGAAAGGCTATCGTTCACTACAACCTATATGGAAACAAAGATATGTTCATTAACACAACGGTCATACTGGATGACCCTGTTCTATTTGAGGAAGAAAATTTTCAGCTGGTTTACTCTATTTGTGATGAACTTATAAATCGTCTAGTGGGATACGCTGATACTTTACTGTCCGTACACGCAGGTTCCAATTCTTATAATGCCGAGTACAAACGATAATGTTCGTAAGATAACAAGGAGGAGAAACGGTGAAACATAATCTTGTTCAGTCAATAGTCGAACAATCAGTCATGCTTACAAGTGAAGCAGATTGGGATAAGCTCATTCAACAAGTTAATAATGCAAAATTTGTTTTGCTGGGTGAGGCATCACATGGGACATCCGAATTTTACACGGCACGAGTTGAAATAACAAAAAAGCTGATTCAAGAAAAAAGGTTCACCTTTGTAGCTGTTGAAGGCGATTGGCCCGCATGCCAGGCAATAAATAGGTATGTTAAAGGCTATGACCTAGTGACTAAATCCGCAAAGGATGTGCTAAAAAGTTTTGACCGCTGGCCGACCTGGATGTGGGCAAACGAGGAAATGATCGACCTGATTGAATGGATGAAAGAATACAATGAGTCTGGGCAAAATCAAACGAAAGTTGGATTTTATGGGATAGATATATACAGTCTTTGGGAATCCATGGATGAAGTTATCCGTTACTTAAAACAAATTGATTCAACTGACCTTGAAGCTGCCAGACAGGCGTTCACTTGTTTTGAGCCATTCAATCGGAATAACGAGGAGTACGCAGTTTCTGCAGGTATTTTTTCGGAAGACTGTATAGAGGAAGTAGCCAAATTACTGACGACTATTCAACGAAAAAAAGAAAAATACCCCCATCACGAAGAATTGAATTTGAATCTTCAAGTGAATGCATTGGTAGCATACAATGCCGAAAATTATTACAGGACCATGGTCGTCCATGATGATAAATCATGGAATATTCGAGATATGCATATGGTTGATGCACTTAATGAAATTATGGATTTTTACGGCTCTGAAGGCAAGGCGATTGTATGGGAACATAATACCCATGTTGGTGACGCCAGCGCTACTGATATGAAAGATTCCGGGATGATTAATGTCGGCCAGGTCATTCGAGAGCAAAACCCGACTGAAGATGTATTTATCACAGGTTTCGGAACCTACAGAGGAACTGTTATAGCAGCAGAGGAGTGGGGCGTGGATTTCGAAATTAAAACAGTACCCCCGGCAATGAAGGGAAGTTGGGAGGAGGCGATGCACCTTTCGGGGGCTTATGATAAGTTGCTAATTTTCACTGATGAAAATCGTCAGCTATTCCAAGGGAGGATTGGACATCGGGCGATTGGGGTTGTATACAGACCGGAATATGAACAATATGGTAACTATGTACCTTCTGTGATGTCAGATAGATATGATGCTTTTATTTATTTTGATGAAACCCAGGCCCTTCACCCGCTCGTTCAAGAAAAAGCACCCGTTCGGTAATAAAAAGACGAAGCCGTTTATGTTATAAACAGCTTCGTCTTTTTGTTCGTGAATATCTCTCATAAAATGCAAAATATACTGACCAAAGACTGTGATGGTCGCGTGGGTTTTGGGGTTAAATGTAAATCTGAAACTTGTAAACCAAACTTTCTTTTATTTAGAAGAGTCGGAAAAGTGTCCCTTATCCGGAGTATAATTCACAATACAAAGTTAATAGATGAATCATTCTGTTCTTCGCCCTTTTAAATCAAAGGTTATTTTTTGTTTTACTCACATTTAACACTTATTCGTTAACCAGTTCCTTTATCATTAATAGATGTGGACCGCCATCTTCCATAAAGACATCGGATGAAGTCCGATAGCCGAGTTTTTTATAAAAGCCCTCTGCCTGTGTTTGCCCATGTAATTTAACCTGAGTAATACCTTGTTCCTTTGCAATTTCTTCCAACGTTTTAAGTATTATTTTACCGAGACCAAATTTACGGTAAGGCTCCAAGATGCAAATTCTCTCCAATTTACCTAACCCATCAACAACTCTCAATCTTCCAGTTCCGACTGGGTTTTCATTATAATAGACTAATATGTGTTCAGATAAAGCATTAAGTGTATCAAATTCATCAAATTCAAATTCTAATAGGAAACCTTGTTCCTCGACAAATACTTCTTTTCTGATATGAAAGGCTATTTTTAAATCATTTTCAGTAGTTATTCTTTTTGAATCCAATGTTCTTCATCCCTTTTCTAGATTTATATAAAAAGACAAGTCATAATAAATGTATATCCTATTTTAGTATAAATGAAATTATTTTTGTTGTAAATACAACAAAAAAGTCAGGGGCTTTTTGAATGAAGGAAATACTCCGTGAAATTGGAATGATAGCAAGGGCATTGGACTCTATAAGTAATATCGAATTTAAAGAATTTGACCTTACAAAAGGGCAGTATTTGTATCTTGTTCGAATATGTGAAAACCCAGGTATCATTCAGGAAAAGTTAGCAGAAATGATAAAGGTTGACCGAACGACAGCAGCTCGTGCCATTAAAAAACTTGAAATACAAGGGTTAATCGAGAAGAAAAATGATGAGGAAAACAAAAAAATTAAAAAGCTATATGCAACCGATAAAGGTGAAAAGGTCTATCCTTTTTTGAAAAAAGAAGGGGAGTATACTGACAAGGTTGCGTTATCTGGATTTTCTTTGGACGAAGCGGAAACGATGCTTCATCTTCTTCAAAGAGTCAGAAAAAATATTGAGGTAGATTGGGAATTTGTGAAAAAGGGAAATAAAAGGGGGTATTGATACATTATAAGAAAGAGGCTCGATTCCGTTTCGGAATCGAGCCTCTTTCTAATTATCCAGCTACATTTTCAGTGAACTGACTATTGTATAGCTCTGCGTAGAAACCATTCTCCCTTAAAAGGTCTGAATGCGTCCCTTTCTCAATCACTTTTCCTTGTTCCATAACAAGAATCAAATCTGCATCCTTAATCGTTGAGAGACGATGGGCAATGACAAAGCTGGTTCGTCCTTCCATCAGTCGGTTCATGGCCTTTTGGATAAAGACTTCTGTCCGAGTGTCCACACTAGACGTCGCTTCATCCAATATCATGATTGGCGGATCTGCTAGAACAGCCCGGGCGATTGTCAAAAGCTGCTTTTGGCCTTGTGAGATGTTCGAACCTTCTTCGTTTAAGATTGTCTCATAACCATCTGGCAGTGTCCGAATGAAATGGTCGGCATGTGCCGTCCGAGCAGCTGCAAAAATTTCTTCATCAGTTGCTCCATTTTTGCCATAAGCGATATTTTCTTTAATCGTACCATTAAAGAGCCAGGTATCTTGAAGTACCATACCAAAATTCTTTCGAAGATCATTACGTGACATATTCCGTGTATCAAGACCATCAATCATAATCTTTCCGCCATTGAGTTCATAAAATCTCATCAAGAGATTTATCATGGTCGTTTTTCCAGCACCAGTCGGTCCAACAATTGCGACCGTCTGTCCAGGCAAGACATCGATATTCATATCTTCAATTAACATTTCTTCCCCATATCCAAAGTCCACATGTTCAAAAGAGACAGCACCATTTGCCCTTTTTATATTAACTGTGGTTTGTTCTTTCATTTCCTCTTCTTCATCAAGTAGTTCAAAAACACGCTCAGCGGCTGCAACCGTCGACTGAATAATGTTAGCGATGTTAGCCGTTTGTGTGATTGGCTGGGTGAACTGCTTTGAATATGTGATGAATGCTTGAATGTCACCAATTGAAATCGAACGTTGCGTTACCAATATTCCGCCAACAACGCTGATGAGGACATAGCTCAAATTTCCGATAAAGAACATTACGGGCATGATGATACCTGATATAAACTGGGCTTTGCTTCCCGCTTTATACAATTCTTCATTAACTTCAGTAAACTGGGCACTCGCCTTTTTTTCATATCCGAATGCTTTAACGACTTGATGGCCGGTATATATTTCTTCAATGTGACCATTTAATTGTCCGAGTTTACGCTGTTGATCGGCAAAATGTTTTTGGGATCTTTTTAAAATAGGCCGGATTGCAAATATTGACAAAGGTAAGCTGATTATCGAGATTAATGTCAATAATGGGCTTATCGAAAGCATCATGATGATAATTCCCACAATCGTTACGATTGATGTGATGAATTGCGTTAAGCTTTGCTGAAGGGTGCTCCCGATTGTATCAATATCATTTGTCATTCGGCTAAGTGTTTCACCGTTTGGACGTCCTTCAAAATATTTGAGTGGAAGTTTCTCGAGCTTTTTGTTCACATCTTCTCGAAGGTCATATACCGTGTCTTGTGCAACACTTGACATAATGTATTGTTGTACATAGCTGAAAAGGCTGCTTAAAGCATAAAGCCCGGCAAGGAGTAGAAGAATCTGGCTAATTTTATCAAAGTTAATAGCTGCTCCTGGTATTCCCTGGAATTTCCCGTAAGCTCCTTCGAATAATTCTGTAATTGCATTTCCCATGATCTTCGGTCCTAAAATCATAAAAATCGTACTCATGATTGCAGCTAAGAACACGGAAATCAATCTGTTGCGCCTCGGTTTTAAATAGGTCAATAGACGTTTTAATGTTCCTTTAAAATCTTTTGCTTTTTGACCCATCATCATCATGTTACCGCCACCAGGGCCATGCCCGACCTGACCGCCGCCTTGAGGTTTTTTTTGATTACTCATGCAATTTCCTCCTCTGTGAGCTGTGATAAGGCAATTTCACGGTAAATGTCGTTTGTGCTAAGCAACTCTTGGTGTGTTCCAATGCCTACAATGCTGCCTTCGTCTAACACAATGATTCGGTCAGCGTCAACGACGGTACTGACACGCTGTGCAACGAGAAGTACAGTCGAATTTTTCGTTTCATCTTTCAGGGCTGCGCGAAGGTTGGCATCCGTCTTGTAGTCCAGTGCCGAAAAACTATCATCGAATATATAAATATCCGGTTTTCGAATGAGTGCCCTTGCAATCGAAAGCCGTTGTTTTTGCCCTCCTGATAGGTTTGAACCGCCTTGATCGATTTCTGCCTCATAGCCGCCTTTCATATTGCTGATAAAATCCTCCGCTTGTGCGATCCGAGCCGCATGCTCAACTTCATCTTGTGTGGCTGTTTGTTTTCCAAAGCGAATGTTTTCAGAGATAGTACCTGTAAAGAGGGAGGCCTTTTGTGGTACAAAGCCAATTTTTGAACGGACTTCATCTTGTGATGACTTCCGAATATCAACACCATTGACGCGAATCGTTCCGCTTGAAATATCATAGAAGCGAGGGATCAAATTGATAAGAGTTGTTTTCCCGGAACCTGTTCCACCGATTATTGCTGTGATTTCACCAGGATTTGCTGAAAAACTAATATCCGATAATGCAGGTTCTTCTGCTCCTGGGTAACTGAACGTAACATGTTCAAATTCAAGGGTACCGTGTACACGATCTGCCTTTTCTGTCCCCTCATCCAGGAATGAAGGTTTCATGTCAAGGACTTCGTTTATCCTTGTTGCCGACACGGCAGCTCGTGGAACCATAACGAACATCATGGAAGCCATAACGAGAGCGAACATAATTTGCATAACATATTGGATAAATGCCATTAAGTCCCCGATCTGCATACCGCCGTTATCAATACGGACTCCACCAAACCAAATGATACCAACAACCGTCAAGTTCATGACAAGCATCATTACAGGCATCATGAAGGCCATGATTTTATTGACTTTGATTGAGACATCCGTTAATTCTTTATTCGCTTTCTTTAGACGTTCTTTCTCTTGTGTTTCACGATTGAAGGCACGAATGACGCGAATGCCAGTTAAATTTTCTCGTAATACAAGGTTCAACCGGTCTAATCGTTTTTGAACCGTTTGAAAGAGCGGCACACCTTTATATAGAATAAGCAAGATTGACCCAATCAAAAAAGGCATTGTGACAACAATGACAAGTGATAATTTTGCATCCATGGATACAGCCATGATTACTCCGCCGATTAACATGATAGGTGCACTGATAACCATACGAAGCATCATGATAACCACTTGCTGGACTTGTGTTATATCATTGGTCGTACGTGTAATCAATGACGCCGTACCGACTTCATCAAATTCTTGTAACGAAAATTTTTCAACGTGATTAAAGACCTTCAGGCGGAGATCGCGTCCCATTCCCATTGCCGCTTTGGACGAATAGTAACTTGCGATTATGGATGCACAAGCGCCAAGTGCGGAAACCAACAGCATAAAACCGCCGATTTTCCAAATATAAGAAGTGTCTCCTCGAACAACGCCTTTGTCAATAATATCAGCCATTAGTGTAGGCAAAAAGAGGTCCGACATGGACTGAATAAAAACCAGACCGATAACTGCTAAAATAATCCACTTATAAACGGATAAATTTTTCAGTATTTTTATCATTTTGTACACTCTCCCTGTTCGGTTGCTTGTGCTTCTAAAAAGTTTGTAATTTGAAGATGTGTTTTTAGCAACTCTTCAAACTGTTCTTCGGAAAGCATTTCAATGGCCGTTTGAAAGACTTGGTGAATGCTTCCTTCGTGAAAATGAATCGTTTTTAATAAATTTTCGCCCTTATCGGTGATTGACAATTGAATCTCACGCCGGTTGCCCTCCACAGGCTCACGATGGAGCAAACCTCCGCGAACCAGACCATCGACCGCTTGGCTCAAGGTGCTTTTTGGAAGAAATGTTTTCTCCCCGACATTTTTTTGGGAGGTCTCTTTGTAAAGGGTAATGGTCATCAAAATGGAATATTGAGGAACTGTTAATCCATTTTCTGCGGCTGTCTTTTGAACGAACCGCATGATATTTTTCTGTACGTTCCAAAATGAACGCAATAGTTGTACGGAACGCATTAATTGTTTTTCATTCTCCACTCAACATCACCATTCTTTCTGTATTGAACTGTTCCATTACGAACATTTAATTTTATGAATCATTTTAATTTACAGCTATTCTTCCGCTTAGTCAACAAATAAATAATTTCAGCACCCAGGCTTTTATCTAGTCTTGGTGCGTATATGGAAATGAGTTAAAGTCAGGTCAGGCCAAAACTGTTAAACCCATTGTATTTTTGTTAAGGCTGTTTTCGCATACTTTGTTGCTATTTACGAAGTAGTGCAGTGTGGTTGATTTCCCCTCCAGGTGCTCGCTTTCCTTGGTGCGGGCGGTGAGCCTCCTCGGCGTAAACGCCTGTGGGGTCTCACCTGTCCCGCAGCTCCCGCAGGAGTCTCGCACTTCCGTTCCAATCAACCTAAAATAGTTTCGTTTTAAAAACAACAATCTTTACGAAAAGAGCCTTTGTTAAAGAAAGGTTTTCTCGTAAAAACAACGATACAAAGTGAAATTAACTTGAAAATGTGAGATGAAAAGTGGTAGGATAATATTGCATTGAGTTAGTACCAGGTAATAATAGTAGATGATAACGCATTTGAGGGTGTTAAATGGCAAGCATGCATACATATAAGGGCTTTCCCTTCCTTAGATACATAACAGGATATAAGTTTGCGAGACAAACAAACAGCTAAAAGAAAGGTTAGTAATTTGTGATATAAAGACCCATATTTATATTGGGTGACAGCGTGAGGAGAACATTCTGGTTTTAACAGAAAACCGTTTTAATTATTAGGAGGGATGATGACATATGGTTGAAAACCGCCATCTACAGGCAGGTCTGAGTGATGAGCAGGTGCTTGAGATGTATAGAATTATGTTGTTGGCAAGAAGAGTGGATGAACGGATGTGGCTGTTGAACAGATCTGGAAAAATTCCATTTGTCGTTTCCTGTCAAGGGCAAGAAGCAGCCCAAGTGGGTGCAGCATTTGCGTTGAATCGTGAAAATGATTATGTCCTTCCTTATTATAGGGATCTAGGAGTGGTGCTCGCGTTTGGGATGACCGCCAGGGATTTAATGTTATCCAGTTTTGCCAAGGCAGAAGATCCAAATTCAGGCGGACGTCAAATGCCTGGGCATTTTGGGCAAAAAAAGAATCGAATCGTGACGGGATCTTCGCCAGTTACGACTCAAGTGCCACATGCAGTGGGGATTGCACTCGCTGCAAAAATGGAAGGAAAAGATATTGTTTCATTCGTTACATTCGGTGAGGGTTCATCAAACCAAGGTGATTTTCATGAAGGAGCGAATTTCGCAGGTGTACATAAACTTCCGGTCATCTTGATGTGTGAAAATAATCAGTATGCCATTTCCGTCCCTATTGAAAAGCAATTGGCTTGCGGGAAAGTGTCCGACCGGGCCATTGGTTACGGCATGCCAGGGGTGACGGTTGATGGAAATGATCCGATCGAAGTATACCGGGTGGTGAAAGAAGCTGCTGAGAGAGGAAGGCGTGGTGAGGGCCCAAGCTTAATCGAAACGGTTTCATACAGGCTTACACCACATTCAAGCGATGATGATGATAGTCAATACAGGTCGCCTGAGGAAGTATCGGAGGCAAAAAAAATAGATTCAATCATTACTTTTGGTGCCTATTTAAAAGCAGTGGGAATCATGGATGATCAAATGGAGAAACAATTGAACGAGGAAATAATGGAAGTTGTGAACGAAGCGACGGATTATGCGGAAAATGCTCCATTTGCAAATGAAGACACGCTCTCAAAATACGTTTACGCAGAAAGGTAAGGAGGAAAGAAGATGGCAGTGATATCTTATATAGATGCCGTGATAATGGCGATGCGGGAAGAAATGGAACGTGATTCCCGTGTATTTGTATTAGGTGAGGACGTTGGGGTAAAGGGCGGCGTGTTTAAAGCGACTTCAGGGTTATACGAACAATTCGGTGAACAGCGTGTCATTGATACACCGCTTGCTGAGTCCGCAATCGCAGGAGTCGGCATCGGCGCGGCCATGTATGGAATGAGGCCGATTGCGGAAATGCAATTCGCTGATTTCATCATGCCAGCCATCAACCAAATCATTTCGGAAGCTGCAAAAATCCGTTATCGCTCCAATAATGACTGGCATTGTCCTATCGTCATCAGAGCTCCATACGGCGGAGGTGTACATGGGGCGTTATACCATTCACAATCCGTTGAAGCCATTTTTGCGAATCAACCGGGACTTAAAATTGTCATGCCCTCTACACCCTATGACGTGAAAGGATTATTGAAAGCTGCCATTCGCGATGATGACCCGGTCCTTTTCTTTGAACATAAAAGAGCCTATCGCTTAATTAAAGAAGAAGTGCCGGATGATGATTATGTTTTGCCGATTGGTAAAGCGGATGTAAAACGTGAAGGCGAGGACGTTACAGTGATCACTTATGGCCTTTGTGTTCATTTTGCGCTTCAGGCAGCTGAAAGGCTGGCCAGTGATGGCATATCCGTCCATATACTTGATTTACGTACCGTTTATCCATTAGATCAAGAAGCCATAATGGAAGCTGCATCTAAAACAGGAAAAGTCCTATTGATTACGGAAGATAATAAGGAAGGAAGCATCATTAGTGAAGTATCGGCGATCATTGCAGAAAACTGCCTCTTCGATCTTGATGCCCCAATCATGAGACTCGCTGGCCCGGATGTTCCTGCCATGCCATATTCACCATCATTAGAGAAATCATTCATGGTGAATCCTGAAAAAGTGGAAAAGGCACTGCGGGACCTGGTTGCCTATTAAATGGTCTGCATGGAGATACGAACACTTCTTATCCGTTTAAATTGTTGTTTATAATTGGATTGATCTAAAAAACGAACTTAAGTCTAGCATCTATAAAATAGTTGCCAGGCTTTTTTTTTTGCGCTGAATAAATCATCTATAGTTAAAATATAATCCGTTTGATTACGCTAGAGGGAGCATATAAAACCTGTGACTTTTTTGGGAATTTTCACTACATGAATATATACTATTGAAAAGAATTCTGGACAATTATCCAATAATAAACTATTGGTATGGTGTTTGAAAGTACATATTATGGAATTGTAATTGTCAATATTAACGCAAAATTCAGTATATTAGCAATAAATATTGTGTATTTTTAAATGTTGAACGCAGTACAGTGATTGGTGAACATTGAAACTAGCAAGGGACTATTATCTTTTGAAATCTATGGGCGCAGGTAATTTCGTATAAAAAATTCATCATGAAGTATTATATGAAGATAATATATATTTCGAAGGAGGAAAAAATTGAGCGATCATATTAGAAGCGAATTATCATTATTCACCGAGTACCTTGTATCATTATTATTCACAGCTTGCCTTGCGGTTTTTCTCACAAAGTTCACTGATTCATTTCCATGGCTTTCCTTTATTGGTGTTTCAATTGGTCTTGCCCTCATGATATCCTGTTGGGAACAAAAGAAAAACCAATGGTCTCTTTTTATTACAGGCTTATTATTGAACACTGCTGTTTGGTCTATTGTTTTGAATTGGTCCTCATTTTTTTAAATATATTTATTCCTGAAAATTACAAAACAGCCTGATCCATTTTGATTGGATTTGGCTGTTTTATTTTACGTTTAATTAAGGCCATCGATATAGTTGAAAAATTGCCTCTTCACTTTTTCTGTGATAACCACTCCGCCACGATTGCAGCTTCTTCATTTGAAATAACGCCTGCTGGCATTCCATTTTTACCATTATTAATAATATCCTCTATATCATTTTGTGAATATTTTGCACCAATTTTATTTAAAGCTGGACCAGCTCCTCCTTGTAAATTTTCCCCGTGACAAGATATACAACTATTACTCACAATTTCTTCAGGATTACCAGCTGAAGTATCCTGTGTTCCCCCATTTGAATTTGGGGAGGGTGAGGGTTGATGGCCTCTGTAAAAAAACAGTAAAAATATTAAACATCCAGCAAGAACGATACTGGCTCCAGAAGTAAACCAAATTTTTTTCATAAATACCTCCGTATTTAATGTAGCGTGGAGTGAAAATCTTTTTGATAAAAGAACAAAGAACGTTTCTAATATATCTCCTGCATAATAATCGAATCCGTGGAAAATACATAAACCTCTAAGGTCTTATTTTACTCTTCCAAAGTATTTAAGCATTATTATTAATTTATATCTTTCCCTAAAGTTTATTTTTGCATGAATACATTTTTAATAAAAGGTAAGATTCTTTTACTCTAACCTCGGGTACCAAAAATTCCTTTATAACATTTCCAACTTTCTGCAAGGTTATTTAATAAAAGTTTATACATATAGTCGAATTACTGAAAAACTCATATGAACTATTTAGAAAGATGAGGAATTTGAATATTGAAACTGTAAACAAAACAGGCATGTCTAAATATAAGCTAGGTATAAAATTGAGCTGTTTTGTGAATATATGTAAAAGGAATAAAAAAGGCGCTTAAACATCCTTTAGTGTGAATAATAACGTTTACTGTAAAGGTTACAAACGGTTTTTAGTAAATGTAACTGATGTTTTTTATGGAGGATTGACGTGATGTTTCAGAATATTGGGATTCCAGGCTTGGTCGTAATTCTTATCATTGCGCTTGTAATTTTCGGTCCGAAAAAACTACCTGAAATTGGTCGGGCATTTGGACGGACATTAACGGAATTCAAGGGTGCAACAAATGGATTAATTTCTGATGAAGATAAACAGGAAGAGAAAAAACATGAGTTATCGACTGCTGAAAAGAAGATGCTGGATAAACAGTAGAGTCCATAGTGGAATGCAGGTGGGCATTTTTCATATAACTGGAGGCGGCCACCTTGGAAAACAAAGATTCACATCTCATTGAACATCTTGATGAACTTCGGCAACGAATGATTAATACGTGGAGTGTATCCTATTTTTTTCTGGTAGTTTTACCAATTAAATTAAGTGTCACCATATCCAAGATTACTTATAAGAAAAAGGTAGTAAGCGATGCATCAATGTGATAAGAAAATTCACACCTTGATTATGAAATAGGAGGTTTTTTTTTGTCGGACAAAGAGAAAAGTCAAATCGAAAAACAAGGTAGTACGAGACGTACCTTTTTAAAGAATTCCGGTTTAGCTGTTGGAGGGCTTATTTTAGGTGGAGCAGTTGGAAGCATGTTTGATAGAAATTCGGAAAGTGGTGTGAAAACAGAACAGAAGAGTCAAACTCAAGCTAATAATCCGAATGAAGCCCTAATGTTTTTTTATCCAGAAGAATATCAGACGACAGCGGCAGCTGCAGAACGTATTTTCCCAAAGGACGATCTTGGACCAGGTGCTATGGAATTAAATGCGGCGATTTATATTGACCATCAACTCAACAGTGGGTGGGGCGTAAATGAAAAGGATTATAAACTTGGACCCTATTATAAGCCAGAGCCAACACAAGGTGAACAGAATAAACTTTACCGAAAAGATTTGTTCCGGCTAGGCTTAAAAGAATTGAATTCATATAGCAACAAAAACTATAAAAAGAAATTTACAGAATTAGAGGCTAATGAACAGGATGAAGTGTTAGCTGCGTTCGAGAAAGGTAAAGCAAGTTCGCTTTCTGGTGCATCTTCTTCGGCATTTTTCCAATTGTTAAGAACTTTGACCATTGAAGGTGTTTATGCAGATCCATTGTACGGAGGAAATAAGGAAATGCTAGGCTGGCAGATGCGAAAGTATCCTGGTTCTCGAATGAGTTATACAAAAGAAATCCAAAGTAAAGAATTTTTAAAGCTAGATCCAAATAGCCTTCAAAGTCATATGAAACATTCATGATAGAAAGGGATGAAAAACATGGCAAAAAAACTACCTAAGGTACCCGTCGTTGTTGTCGGGATGGGCTGGGCTGGAGGTATTATTGCCTCGGAATTAACAAAAGCAGGAATCAAAGTCGTTGGACTAGAGCGCGGGAAAGAACGGGATATGAGTGACTATTTAATGGTGCATGACGAACTGCGTTTCCAACATCGTGAAGAGTTAATGCAAGATTTATCAAAAGAAACTATTACTCATCGTAATAACCAAAAAATGAGAGCACTCCCTATGCGTAATTATGGAACTTTTATCGTAGGTGAAGGTCTTGGAGGAGCTGGTAGTCACTGGAATGGACAGACCTACCGTTTTCTTCCTTATGATTTTGAAATTAAATCACTAACTGAAAAAAGGTATGGTAAAAATAAAATTAAATCAGACTATCCGATTCAAGACTGGGGCATTACATATGACCAAATCGAACCATATTATGATACTTTTGAAAAAATGGCAGGAATATCTGGTGAAACGGTTAAGTTATATGGAAAACGCTCCAATCCTTATCCAACAGGACCGATGATAAAAACACCTGTATTAGCGGAATTCGAACAAGCAGCGAAGAAGCTTGGCTACAAACCATATATGATCCCATCTGCAAATCTATCAGAGAATTACGAAAACCCTGATGGTATTTCACGTTCAGCCTGTCAATATTGTGCATTTTGTGAAAACTTCGGTTGTGAGTATGGTGCAAAAGCAGATCCAGTTGTTACGGTCATTCCTGTTGCCAAAAAAACTGGTAACCTTGACCTGCGGACATACTCAAACGTCACCCGTATTTTAAATGATGGTACGAAAGCGACAGGTGTTATTTATGTAGACACCTTCACGGGTGAAGAATTCGAACAACCGGCAGAAGTAGTGGTCTTAGCGAGTTATGTATTTAATAATGTTAGACTTTTACTTAATTCAAATCTTGGAGTACCCTATGATCCAAAAACCAGAAATGGTGTAATTGGTAAAAACTATTGTTACCAAGTGAGTTCAGGATATTCAAGCCTTTATTATAATGACCGTGAGTTCAATATATATGGAGGTGCAGGTGCATTAGGCATTGAGATTGCAGAATTTACAGGTGATAATTTTGACCATTCGGATGTAAACTTCCTTCACGGAGCAGGAATTCGTACAACCCAGTATGGGAATAGACCTATAGCTAATAATAACTCACCAATCGGAACACCTTCATGGGGTGCGGAATTTAAAAAGCAATCAATCAAATATGCCAATAGCATCCTGCAAGTCAAATCACAGGGTGCAAGTATGCCACACATACAAAACTACCTTGATCTGGATCCTACTTATAAAGATGTATACGGTATGCCTTTATTACGGATGACATATGATTATACTGCCCAAGACCGTGAGTTAGTAAAATACATGGCGAAAGTAACAAGATCGATTGCTAAAAAAATGGGTCCTGATCATATTGATACGGTTGCTGAACAAGCAGATTTTAACGTAAACACAGATACGAATACGCATAACACAGGCGGCGTCATCATGGGGGCTGATCCAAAAAATTCAGCAGTTAACACTTACCTGCAAATGTGGGACGCTGAAAATGTATTTGTTGCGGGTTCTTCAGCATTTCCTCATAACAGTTCGTTCAACCCAACTGGTACTTTAGGTGCCTTTTCATATAGAGCAGCAGAAGGGATTGTAAAGTACCTTAAAAAAGGTGGTTCCCTCGTATAAGACAGCTTTTCCTTTGACCTAAAAATAACATGACCTGTTCCCACAATAATTGGGGGCAGTTTTTTAATTTTAGGATGCTAAAAAAACAAACATGCATGGGCTCCATTTAAGACTAAGGGTATCGTTTAAGGTACATATTAAACTTAATACCAAAAACTTAAGATAAGGGGGTTTATAAAATGAAAGGCAAATGGAAAATCACTATTTTATCCGCATTACTTTCGGTAAGTTTTCTGTCAGCATGTAACGCCGGCAATAACGACTTTAATGATCAAGAGGAAGTAGATTATCGTCCTGTTCGAAATGACACGGACACGAATCCAAATAATAATGATGATGATAATCGATCATTCAAGCACGATGAAAACCCTGATCAAACAGATAAACAAATGGAAAAAGGCAATAACCTTGAATTTAATAAAACGAGAGGCGATTTATAGAACCTCTAATAAGAAGACAATATTTTATTTGGGATACCATTGGAAAAACGCCCAAAATCCGATTATCCTCCAGTTTGACTTTACTTCTCATTCTTGCATAAATGTATTCCATGGAGTTGACATGATAAATGAAATTTAACAAGAAAAAAATCAACGTTGTAGATATTCAAAAAGCGAAGAAAAGCGTGTTTGCTACAGGGGTAGGAAATGCTATGGAGTGGTTTGATTTTGGCTTATATTCCTATTTGGCTGTTATCATTAGTCAAAATTTTTTTAGTGCTGTTGAGAATGATGAGCTAAAATTAGTATTCACCTTTGCAACGTTTGCGATTGCCTTTTTAATGCGCCCAGTAGGGGGTATCATATTTGGTAAAATCGGTGATAAATTAGGAAGAAAAGTCGTTTTAACAACCACGATTATTTTGATGGCTTTTTCAACATTACTAATCGGTTTATTACCTACATATGATCAAATCGGTATATGGGCACCTATACTCTTATTAATAGCTAGAATTATTCAGGGTTTTTCAACAGGTGGCGAATACGCTGGTGCAATGGTCTATATTGCAGAATCTTCTCCAGACAATAAACGCAATATGCTTGGAAGTGGATTAGAAATTGGTACGCTAATTGGTTATATATTAGCTTCATTACTTGCCAGTACACTCTTTATCACTCTTTCCGATCAACAGATGGCCTCATGGGGTTGGAGAATACCGTTCCTACTCGGCTTACCTTTAGGGCTAATTGGATTGTACCTAAGAAAAAGTTTAGAAGAATCACCGATTTTTGAAAATGAACTTTCTGATGATGAAGGCCAAGATGAAAGCTTTCTATCCATTTTCAAAAATCACAAAAAGGATATTCTTGTATGTTTTGTAGCTGTTGCATTCTTTAATATTACAAGCTATATGCTATTATCATACATGCCTTCTTATTTAGATGAGATTATTGGATTATCCAGTACAGTAGGAACCCTATTAATTACGATTCTAATGATTATCATGGTGCCTCTTACTTTAATATTTGGAAAGCTCAGTGATAAAATTGGAAATAAGACTGTTTTCTTAATCGGTTTAGGCGGTTTAAGCCTATTGTCTGCCCTTGCTTTTTATTTAATAAACCTGAATGCTTTAGTATTTATTTCGTTAGGTGTTCTAATTCTAGGTGTTCTGCTTTCAATTTATGAAGGCACAATGCCTGGATCGTTACCAACCATGTTCTATACTGATATTCGATATCGAACATTATCAGTGACCTTTAATGTCTCGGTTTCAATATTTGGTGGAACTACCCCTTTAGTTTCCACATGGTTAGTTCACCAAACGGGGAATAACTTAGCACCTGGTTTTTATCTAACAGCCGTGAATATTATCGGGTTTTTAGTGATATTATTCTTGTTCAATAGTACTTCAGGAAAATCGCTAAAAGGATCTTACCCAACAGTTGCTTCAAAATCTGAATTTCAAGAAGCAGTTGAAAATCCAAAAGATTCCCTATGGTGGAAAACGGAACAAAGAGAAAAATAATAAAAGCACACATCCAATGGGAGGACTACTCGAAATACAGGCACTCAAATATGAGCGTCTGTATTTCGGGTTTTGTGGTACTCACGAATAATAAAGTTGTTTAAAAATAGAAAGAAGAATTAAAGGAAAGCGATAGAGTTATTAAAGAAATGGGTTACGAAGCAGTTCCCTTTTCTCTTAGGGAACTGCTGGACAATTACCCATTTATCCATCTGGGGCACATTGATGCAAATAAGGTAGAAGAGGTAGCGGGATTTTAACAGCTCCTATTATGCTTTTGATGATGGATCAAAAGGAATGTTTACGAGAGGTTCGCTTTGATCATTTAAAGGAAGAACAGATTTACGAGATGTATACTCGATAAACCCTTAATTAATGAAAAGATGTGAATTCAAAAGGATATTACGAAAATTAGGGAATGATGCCATAAAACAACGGTTCTATACCTTAAGCTTATTGGTACGGAACTAGAAATAATAGATATACAAAATACTGTCATTGCCGCTAGTTATAGCTTTAGACAGTAACCCATATACAGAACGGTCTATATTTTAAGGAAAGTTGACTGTATTTTTTTGTCCTGTAATTATTTCGACATTGAGATATATTAATTTGAGACAATGTTGTTGACAGTGAATGGTATTCATGATAAATTATCTTTAAATAAAGATATATTAATTCAAGATAATAAGAAATACCTAATCAAACCCCTATAATGAATAGCCACTCTTTTTGAAGGGAAAATATAGGGGATTAAGGAAAACGTTAAATATCCAAAAATTGAATCGTTTTAATGGGAGGAATAATGTATGAATGGTTTAAAAGGTATACACCACGTAACGGCCATAACAAGTAGTGCTGAAAAAAATTATGAATTTTTCACAAATATATTGGGCATGCGTTTAGTCAAGAAAACTGTTAACCAAGATGATATCCAAACCTATCACCTGTTTTTTGCCGACGATGTTGGCGGTGCGGGTACTGACATGACATTCTTCGATTTTCCTGGAATTCCCAAAGGGGAGCATGGGACTAATGAGATTTCCAAAACATCCTTCCGTGTACCGAATGATGCGGCATTGGAGTATTGGGTTAATCGCTTCGACCGTTTAGAAGTAAGTAATACAGGAATCCAAGAACAATTTGGCAAAAAGATCATTTCATTTGTGGATTTTGATGATCAGCAATATCAATTGATCTCAGACGAAAATAATGAAGGGGTTGCAGCTGGGATTGCTTGGCAAAAAGGACCGATTCCTCTGGAACACGCTATTACAGGATTAGGACCAATTTTCATTCGTATCGCCAACTTTGATTACTTTAAAGAAATGATGGAAAAAGTCCTATTATTCAAAGAAATAGACAAGGAAGGATCTTTTCACCTATTTGAAGTTGGGGAAGGGGGGAATGGTGCACAAGTGATCGTCGAGCATAATTCGACCCTTCCTCAGGCACGGCAGGGTTTTGGGACTGTTCACCATACAGCCTTCCGTGTTGAAGACCGTTCCGTTCTGGAAGAATGGATCAAACGAATGGAAAGCTTCCAATTTCATACGTCCGGTTATGTCGATCGTCACTTTTTTGAGTCGCTTTACGTACGAGTGGCACCGCAAATTTTATTCGAGTTTGCCACGGATGGTCCTGGATTTATGGGGGATGAGCCGTATGAAACGCTTGGGGAAAAGTTATCTTTACCACCGTTCTTGGAACCGAAAAGGGATCAAATCGAAAAGTTGGTCCGTCCCATTGATACAGTAAGAAGCACCAAGGAATTCATTAAAGAATAATTGCGAATGATATATTGGTTTATGCCCATACTAAAATAGGTAGAAATAAAAAATGGAATAATCATTTGAAATAGAAAAAATATTCTGGAGGAATGAATCATGACAAAAGATTTTTACACGGCCATTAAAGAAAGACGTTCGTATTATGGAATCAATAAAGAAGTCCAAGTATCGGATGAGAAAATTAAAGAAATAGTTGAATTTGCGGTAAAACACACGCCATCGGCTTTTAATTCCCAATCCTCCCGCCTTGTTGTTTTAACAGGATCGGCACATGATAAATTATGGGATATCACGACGCAGGCTTTAAGGAAAGCGGTTGGTGAGGGGGATTTCTCTGGCACTCAACAAAAAATGGATTCCTTCAAAGCGGGATATGGGTCAATATTATTCTTTGAAGATGAATCTGTAGTGAAATCACTTCAAGAACAATTTGCAACGTATGCCGATAACTTCCCAATCTGGTCACAACAAACATCAGGCATGCATCAATTAGTTGTTTGGACGGCACTTGAAGCAGAAGGATTGGGAGCAACTTTACAGCATTATAATCCTCTAATTGATGATGAAGTGAAAAAAGAATGGAATGTTCCAAGCGATTGGAAATTGATTGCGCAAATGCCATTTGGTAATCCAACAGCTCAACCGGGTGATAAAGAATTCAAACCACTTGAGGATCGTATCAAATTTTATAAATAAAGAGGACCGATAAGAGAAACTTTGTTGAGAGCCAATTCTAATTGGCTCTTTTTTGTTTGAGCTCATTTGCCCATATTTTTTCAGTTTTACAATAAGAAAAAATATTTTCACTATTTTTTGTTTATTGCCGTGTGTGGAAAGTGACTTTACCTAATGTAAAAGTTTTATAAGTAATAATTCTCCTTTTTATTCAATTCATTGAAAATAAGAGCAATTCCTTGCTCAAGTTTTTGTATATTTGTATTGGACACGTTTAGTTTTAATATTTTTTCCTGGTGAAAGCCATCTATATAATTTTGACCCATCGTCTCTACCAGTACTTGTTGATTCTGTAAGTTATTGATGAGGTAAGTACTATTTAAACGATGAGGCAGTACGATATGAGCGTTCATACATATAGATGCTGGGCGATAAAAGTCTGAAGCAGAGTGCTTTTCTAGAGCATCATATAGCAAGTTTGCACGCAATGAATAGGAAAGGCGCACTTGGTTTCTATGGTGTTTAAACATACCGCTTTTTATGTAGATTTCCAATGCTGCTTGTGAAATCATGGAACTATCAATATCAGACGTTCTTTTATATAGTTGGAAGCTCTCCGTTAATGGTTTAGGCAATACGGCAACACCTATGCGTAATCCTGGAAACATTATTTTTGAGAAGCTTTTTAAATAAATGACCATGTTATCGGTATCCTCGGAAAAAATAGGGTCTACCTTCATATTTTCTTCGAAATCTGCTAAATAATCATCTTCTACAATATAGACTCCATACTTTACTGCAAGTTTTAGTATCTCCACTCTTTCCATTTTAGAATAAGAAGTCCCTAACGGATTATGAAAACGAGGCATCGTATAAAAGAATTTGATTTCCTGATCACTAAAAATCCGTTCTAACTCCCCTAAATCAATACCTTCTGCTGTTCGTTCGATTCCTAGCACGGAAATCTTGTACGCTTTCAATTGCTCCACAAATAGATGATAACTAGGCTGCTCAACAAGTATATGAGTACGTTCATTTGGAAAGGGGATTAACGTTAATAAGGAAAGTGCTTGCTGCACGCCAGAAGTAATGAAAATCTGTTCTTCTTTTGCGAAGACCTGATACTGCTCTAATTGTTTTTGTATCACTTTAATTAAAGAGGGCAGTCCTTTTGGAGTGCCATAGATAAACAATTCTTGCTGATAGGTATCGATGGCTTTGTTAATGCAATGTTGAAAGTCATGATACGGAAATTGATGCCAAGCGGGAGCGGAGGTAACAAAGTCGATTTCCGTTGTGGGTTCGCTTTTACCATCAAATTCTTTTTGTACGACATAATATCCGCTTTTAGGAACGGCGTAGATTAAATGCCTCTTTTCCAATTCTTGCAGGGCTTTCAAGACTGTACTTTTACTACATTGATGTTGATCGCTTAATTGACGGATAGATGGGAGTTTAAAGCCCGCTTTGAGCCGTCCATTCTGGATGAGAGATTCAAATTCATTAAACAAAGCTACGTATTTTAGCATGATTACCTCCTAAACTGTACCGTTACAGATGCTTCATATTTGTATTGTATCGTAGTGGAACTTTTAATACGATACTAACAACCGGCCGGGTGTTGAAAAGGAGGATTACTCAATATGCCAGAAAATAAAAAAGCCTATCTTGCGGCGATACTTTATGCCATTATTATTGGATTTTCATTTTTCTTTACAAAAATATCATTAATGGAAGCTAGTCCGCTAGATACATTGGCACATCGATTTACGATGGCTTTCTTGATCGCCATAATCATTAAGCTATTAAGGAGGACATCAGTGAAAATGAGTGCAAAGGATTCTGTGAAAATTCTTCCGTTGGTGTTCCTTTATCCAATTTTATTCTTTATTTTTCAAGTGTTTGGTCTCATTTATACCTCATCTTCAGAAGCGGGTATTATCCAAGCGACCATACCAATTTTTACGTTATTATCAGCTTCATTATTTTTGAAAGAATACGCAGGTAGAGCTCAGAAATTTTTTCTTTATTTATCTGTTACGGGGGTTATCTTTATCTTTGTCATGAATGACTTGCAACATGCGGCTCACAGTTGGAAAGGAACGATCCTGATCTTATTATCCTCGATTGCCGCCGCTCTTTATAATGTGATAGCGAGGAAGGTAACAAAGCAATATTCACTATTTACGTTAACGTATGTGATGACTTTCTTTGGTTTTGTGACTTTTAATAGTATGGCCGTCATTAACCATATAATTAACCATTCCATCAGCAGCTTTTTATTACCCTTCACAAGTAGTGCATTCCTCATTTCAATCGTATATCTTGGGGTATTATCGTCTTTGCTTACTGCTTTTTTATCAAACTATACATTATCTATATTACCAGCATCTAAAATGAGCGTTTTTAGTAATTTAGCGACATTGATTACGATAATGGCAGGGGTGATTTTCTTACATGAATCGATTCATTATTATCATGTAATAGGTGCAATGATCATTCTTGCTGGGGTAATCGGCACGAATTATTTTGGTGGAATTCAATCCAAGCATAATAGTAAGACTTTTGCCGACCTATTGCCAAAAAGGGAGGTAAAGTAATGAATAAATATGTATTGTTACTCTTGATTAGTGGTATATGGGGATCTCAATTTTTCTTTATTGCATTAGTCATAGAAAATGTTGGGGTTATTACATTATCAGCCATCAAAGCATGCATCGGGGGTATCTGTTTACTCTTCTTTGGTTTGTTTTTATCAAAAGAAGAGCGAAAAGTACCCAGGGGTTATTATAAATGGTATATTATCATTGCTTTTTTCGAGGTTGTACTCCCATTCGTTTTTATTGCACAAGGCCAGAAATCGGTGCCTAGCAGCATCGCAGCGGTGCTGATTGGAATGGTTCCCATCTTTACCATCCTCTTTTTACTAGCATTTTTCAAAAGAAAAAGCACAAGGCCGCAGATTACAAGTATCTTATTCGGATTTGCAGGTATTGTCTTCCTTTCCTGGCCGACACAAGGAATCCAAGACCTTTCTAACAGTATTCAGGGGAACATCCTCATGATATTGGCTGCTATGAGTTTTGGATTATCATTGATTTTCATGGAGAAATTAAACGAGGGTTCTTCCGTCATTCATATGAGAAATGTATTACTGATTGCCAGTGCATTGCTCATACCCATGTCCCTTTTGTTTGAGCAATCTTTCAAATTGGATATAGCACGATCTCAATCCATCTACTTAGCGATTTTAGGCATTTTCCATGCAGGTGTTGTTTATGCATTATTTAATAGGCTGATTCGGCAAGAAGGCGCATTATTTACTTCATATAGTAATTATATAGTGCCAGTCATCGGAATGATTTTAGGGTTTTTCTTTTTACATGAAGCGTTGTCCATTCATCAATTGATTGGAATGGCTATAATAATGATGTCATTAGTTTTTTTAGACGAAAAAATAATTATCAAATTGAAAAATGGGCAGCAGGTTTAATATTTTTTGTAAGATCATTTTTAGTTTTTTGATCAGCAAATGAATATATGGTAAAAGAAGCATCTGCTGAGGTTAATGCAGATGCTTTTCTTTTAAAAGGGGTACTGATTTATTGGCTATAACCAGTAATAAATGCTTATATTTTTAGTTTTTCTGCATTAGATTGTGATGTATTTTTCTCCATCTTCATTATAATAAATCCACTCCAGGCAAACATAAGGGAGGCTATGTAAAAGATGCTGCCGATCGTTAAAAAGTCGACTAAATATCCGGTTGCAATCACCGCAGCTGCAGCACCGACGGATGTCCAAACATGGTAGTTCCCGATTTCCGCACCCGCGGTTTTCTTCGTTACATATCTTGCCAGTACCGTTTTTTCAGTGTTTCTTTGTACTGCCCCAAGTACTCCCATAATGATTTGCAGGAGATAGACATGCCAAATTTCATATGCGAGAGGAAAGGCAAGCAGGATAAGTGCCATCCCCCATGAATAGATAAGGAGAAAGGCTTTGTCACCTGTTTTGTCAGTGAATTTTCCGATTAAAGGATAGCTAAGCGCTGCAGTCAATGAGAATATTCCATATGCCCACCCGAATTGCGAATAACTGGTGCCCACATTTTTGATTAGCAAAATATAAAAGGGGAAAATCATGCTGGCAGCCATTCCAACAGTGCCTTGGTAAAAAACAAAACGTTTATAATTCATGGATGATACTCCTCATAGAAAATATTCATGAAGCGATTATCAGGATCATATTTCTTCTTTAATCGAAAGAATTCCTCAGTCCGCGGATACGCTTCAAATAATTGTGTCTTGGTTGGGTACCCATAATAGGGCAGGTAGTAGCTGCCGTTATGGTCAAGCGTCACATCGATCATGTTACGGATGACCCTTCCTGTATTATCCTTGCTTTCGTCATCTGTCCCTTGATTGATGAGCATCACTAAAGCGAACATATCATCCTTGGAATAGGACATGAGTGATTCATCATTATGTTCCACATAACGAATTGTGATATTTAATAAATTAAAATCTTTCTCACCAGATAAGGTTCTTCTTAAGTCATCGATATAATCAGCATATTGATCAATCGGAACGAAGTATTCTTGCAGCACTTCAGTTTTGGTGGGGTTGCTGTAATCCATGAATGCTGAATCCGACCGCATCACATTATTCCTCGAAACCAAGTTGCCATCAATATTGGCCGTGTAGGTTTTTTGAGTTTCCCAAAACCTTTTTTTACCCCAGTCATTAAAACGTGAGAGGCCAAGAAAGAATTTAGGCACGGCAATGATCGTTTCCCGTTTGAGAGTATTGTAGTCAGATAGCCTTGTTTGGTCATTTGCCCTATAATAATCCGTTACATACATTTCATCCAAATAGGAGTCAGGAGCAACAGATATTCTTGCAAGATGCATTTTAACATCATCATTTTTAAGAACTTCTCTTTTAAAGTACGACGTATATTGATCATAATGAAGTGATTTAGTTTTAATGTTATAAAGTTCGTCATCGGTAAGGTGGAGTGTTACATCGAGTATGACCCCAAACAATCCATACCCGCCAATAACCGTATGGAAGAGCTCCGAATTTTCTTCGCGGCTCACTGTTAGGATTTGTCCTTTTGCGTCAAGCAATCTAAAAGATTCCACGGTTTCTATCAAGGCATGATGACGGATATCCCGACCATGGACATTAACGCTCAAAGACCCGCCAATGGTAAAAATGTTTTGAGATTGACTGACCTTCAGTGCAAGTCCATATGGGTTGATGTATTCCTGAAGAGCAGCCCAGGTTGCACCGCTTTGGACCGTAATGCGTTTTTCTTTTACATCCAAATCAAGTATTTTATCATAGTTCTTCATATCGAGCAGAATCCCGTTTGGATATAATGTCTGCCCTCCTTGGCTATGCTGCATTCCTGCAATGGAAATGGGATCATCGTTTTTTTCGGCATCCAAAACGACCTTTTTGATTTCTTCTTCACTATCTTCTGCCTTTATCACTTTCATTTTAACTGGCATCAGACGGCTTATATCTTTGGCAATAGGGTGGTCAAGCTTAAAATTAAAAGCCTGCAGCGATAATCCAAATAATAGTGCATATAGAGTGATAAATAAAAATCGTTTCATGATATTTGGCATTCTACTCCTCGTTTACTTTGTTTGACACTTAATTGAAATAAAAATGTATGAACCTTATATATTAATGGATTTTCCCTGACCATTCAGTAAGATTGGGGTTAATATTGAATTAAATGTCAGATATTTAGAAATGAATCTTTTGATTTATGTATTAGTTCTTAGTTTTCAGCCCATTAATGATTGTTTTGGTTAGCGGTATGGATAGTGATTCCAAGCTTTGTTCTGAGTTGTTTAATCCCCAATGATAGATGATTCCCATGAGGCTTTGGATGATAAGTTGTGAAATTTCGTTAACTGATTGGTCAGTGCCAATGTCGTTTTGTTCTTTCGCCTCTTCAATTAATGAACGAATGATTTTGAAGAGTGAGCGGTTTGAATTTAAAAAGTAAGTATGTTCTTTCGAATCTAAAGCGGAACTGTAAATCACTTTCATTAAATCTTTGCCCATTTCTACTTCCAGAAAACGCATCAATTTGCGAATGAAAATAAACAATTTCTCGGTAGCGTCCATATCGACGGGGAACGAACGGAAGACTTCGCGATAGTAATCATCGACTTCTATGAATCTCACTAAAAAAATGTCCGATTTCGCTGAAAAGTGTTGGTAAAATGACCCTTTTGATGTGCCGCTTTTTTTCACGATTTCGTCAACGGTAACTTTCTCGTAACCTTTTTCGCTAAATAGCTTTAAAGATATTTGTAAAATTTTTTCACGAGTCTTTTCTCCCCTAAGTTGTTTCTTTCTGGGTTCAATCATAAAAAACCTCCAAATGATAATTGACAGAATATTCCTATATAGTTTAATATCGGACTACAGTCTAGTTAAATGATTGCTGGTCTATTTAATCTAACGTAGATCATGATTAATCACAACGCTATCCTAAATGGTTTTCGCGCATTTGGAAAGCGCTTACAAGGATTTAGGGCAAGTATGGGGAAGGTTAATTCAGTTTAAATAGGAGGTTTTTCAAGGATTTCTATACAATCGGTTACTGTCTTGCAGAAAGGCTTATTCCTCTTTAGCCCTAAGTATATGGATTGTATTTTTTAATATTGTTGGATTCAGTATATGTAAATGGAGGGTGGTGGTTTTCAGGATAAATTGAGAGCTAGGAATGAACCAGAGTGTCGGGAAGCTGGAAAAGAGTTGTATGGTAAACTTTTTTGGGAAATAGTAGCATGAAAAGGGAGGAAATAATCTTGAATCATTCCAGTGGTGAAATAGAGAAACGAACGATCAGTAAGACGATGAAACGCATTCTTCCATTTATCCTGCTTTTGTATATCATCGCTTACTTGGACAGGGTCAATTTAGGCTATGCCGCTTTACAAATGAATGCAGAATTAGCCTTATCCGCTGAAGTTTTTGGATTGCTTTCTGGTATTTTCTTCATCGGCTATTTCTTTTTTGAAGTTCCTAGCAACATGATCATGCATAAAGTGGGAGCTCGGATATGGATTGCCCGTATAATGATTTCGTGGGGGCTTGTGGTAATATTAACAGGATTTGCCCAAACAACGATGCATTTATATATTCTCCGTTTTTTATTAGGTGTTGCCGAAGCTGGTTTTTTCCCTGGTATAATTTTGTATTTAACGTATTGGTTCAGGGCCCGCGAAAGAGGGCGGGCAACAGCGGTTTTGCTTTTGGCCCTACCGATTGGCGGATTGATTGGTGCGCCTGTGTCGACATGGATTCTTGACAATATTTCCTGGTTCGGTATGGCAGGGTGGAGATGGATGTTCATTCTTGAAGGCATTCCGGCCATTATTATAGGAATTGTTGTTGTTTTCTATTTAACTAATAGACCGTCTAACGCTAAATGGTTATCAAGGGAAGAAAGTGATTGGTTAGAAGGCGAATTGAGTGCGGAAAGAAAAGTTAGCTCGAAAATAAATAAAGTCACGAAGCTTGATATGCTGAAAGATTCAAAAATCTGGAAGTTGGCCCTTTTTTATTTTGCAGGATACACATCCATCTATGGATTGTCATTCTGGATGCCAACCATCATAAAATCTTTATCGGTAAACGCAACAACTAATTTAGAAATAGGCTGGTTAGCGATGATTCCATCGATAGTCGGTATACCTGCCGTCATGTTTGTAGGCTGGAATTCAGATCGGACCAATGAACATAAAACACATTTGCTCGTTTGCCTCATGATAGCGGTTGTCGGATTTATCGGATGCGGCTTTTCAAATAGTGTTTTTATGATGGTGCTTATGTTAACGATTACATCTTTCGGGTTATATGGGTTCAGTGGATGTTTCTTTGCCTATATGACATTTTTCTTCACTGAGTCCACCGCCCCAGTTGGAATAGCCATAGTCAATTCATTTGCGGCTTTAGGCGGTTTTGTAGGACCGATGATTCTCGGAACTGTTGCCTTTACTCAAGGAATGTTTATTTTATCGGGATTACTTATGATGGGAGTCATTACGCTATTATCATTAAAATTGACAAGTGCTTCAGATGAAAACATAGGTAAAGAAGTTGAAGTCAATATTAATCGATAATAAAGGTTCTAAATGTATGGAAAATTAAAAGTGACTAAAAAAGAAACATCATTGGAAATCATAAGGTTTCCATGATGTTTCTTTTTTTATTTTCATATAGGAAATACATATATATGGGATGGAAATACCGGTTGAGCATGTCATCATTCAATCTAAATCAAAGGTTCTGGCCAATAAGACTTGTTTGTAGTTTTCGGCGGGATTAGAATGGAGATACAAGTGCTTTCGAAAAGACAAGGGGTTCCTTTTCTTTTCATGTACAGACATCATATTTATTCATTATAGGAATAACAGCAGAAATGAGGTGATGATGTGGAAATTCATTTGGTGGCAAAAGATGAGATTGAGGCTCAAGGAATTCGTTGGATCGTGGAGTCCCACCTAACGGGAGTTAGACTGATTTTATGGAAAACGATTGAAGAATTTGAAAAGGGCATACGCAATCAGCAACCTGAATTCGTTATTTTGGATATGGATATTTGGACGGATGAAAGTGAGGCGATGGGTGTTTCGTTAAAGCGGAGGGGAATTCGTTGGTTAGGGATTTCATCTGAGCGAATCTTTCAAACGGCTTATCGAGCCTTACGTTTTCGTGCTGAAGATGTTTTATTCCGTCCTTTTTCTTCGGCGGATTTGGTAAAACATATCCAACAATTACGTTTTCAATTGAGAAATGGTCCAGGTCATATCTCGTCAAACACCATGGATGATGAGAATGCTCTGGATATTGGGTATCCAGATTTCTTCTTGACAGATCGGAAGCATGAAAGCCGTATAACCATGGTCGCTTTCTTGACACCTGATAACAAGACCCTTCCATTAGTTTATGATGAACTGCAACGATATTCTTTTACTGGGAAGAATCAAATCTTCGCTTTATCGGATTTTATTTTATGTGTCCAGGAAACAAAGGAAATGGAGATATATAAGGAAGAGTATCAGGCCTTCCTTGCCCATTGGAAAGAAAGAATGGATGAGCCCCTTGCCATCATAATAAAGGCGGCAACATCAGATGAGTCTTTAAAAAGGATGTATCAGCAAACTCGTGAATTTACGAGACAAATCTTTTTTGATGGATATGATATCATCTTAGCCGAAAGTCAACAGACTTCCCCTCGAGAGATGGATCCCTTCCTCACTCCTCTTGAACAAAGACTATGGATAGAAATGCTCGAGCGACGGGATGCGAAGGCCATCAGGAACTGGATTGAGCGTGAATTCCTTACTTTCGAACGACCATACCCCGACCCGGAAATCGTTCGTATCCGCCTTACAAGCGTACTTGCACAGATTCGCAGGCATATGAAATCATACAACTTGCAGAATGCTTCCCTGGAAGCCATATACTATGATGTATTTCAGCAAATTGTACATAAACCTGTCATCCATCAAATAGTGAAAGAGCTGCATGCGTTCACCACCCATATGCTTCTGCAGGATCATGGACAATTACAGGAAGGGGCACGCACAATCAGCGAAAAGGCAAGGGAACTGATCGAGTCCAACTATTGGGACGCACAGTGGAATCTAGCGAGTTGTGCAGATACTCTGCGAATCAATAAAAGTACACTCAGCCGTCGATTTGCGGCCGAATCCGGCGAGTCTTTTCGAAATACGCTGCACCAAGTTCGAATTAGGGAAGCTAAACGTTTATTAAAGGAAACGGATTTATCATTGGAGGAAATCTCACAATTGGCCGGCTATTCACATCAAACCTATTTCAATGCCAAATTCAAACTGCTTGAAGGTTGTACACCATCAGCATATCGGTCTGGATTATAACGATTCAATAAAATGAATCGTCCTTTCAGTTTGTAGACAAAAGGGGTTCGGATTAAAAAATTCCAGTTGACCTTATTAAAAAGAATCATGTTAAGAAAGCATCCTCATCACTTCAAGTTTTATTAATGCTATATTAAAACAATGAAGACTTTAGGCAAAAGGGTTATATCTATTTGTTAAAACAAGTTGATTGGAGCGGATGTTCGAGACTCCTGCGGGAAAAGCGAGTCCAGGGGAGACCCCCGCAGGCGCAAAGGCGCCGAGGAGGCTCCCGGACCGCCCGCGGAAAGCGAGTGCCTGGAGAGGAAATCAAAGTTATAGTTTGTCTACAGTCTGAAAAAGGGCGATTCAATAAATGAATCGTCCTCAGTTTGTAGACAAAAGGGGTTCGGAATTAAAAAATTCTGCACCCCTTTTGAAATTCCCTTTGAATTTTCGCCTAAAGTTAAGAGGTTGCGGCTCTACGAGCCCACATGTTAGGCCATTTTTGGACCTCGCCATGTCCAATTGGCCATCTTC
>NZ_JBYSYV010000021.1:0-89762 GCF_058783805.1 Peribacillus sp. FW305-BF15
CAGAAAAATTAGCCATAAAAAACACCCCGTAAATGTTAGTTTGGTGTCTAACATTTACGGGGCAGTTCAACTCGCTTTTCTTCGAGTTTGCCTGCAGTCTAAAGGACTCCGAATGAACGGAATCCTTTTACATCATTCTATAATATCCTGAAGATCAACGGGAATCGATAATCCGTTCCTTCGTAAGCCCTAACAGCAGCAATGATGGTGAATACGACTAAAGCTATCCCGATTACCGGCAATAGCAAGAATCCAACCAATACTATAGTGAGTATCCCTGCGACTATTGAATACACGGTGTAGGAAATGAAAAAATTCAAATATTCCCTTCCGTGGTAATCCACAAATTGTGACGAGTCCTTCTTCAATAACCAAATCACCAAAGGACCGATAAATGCTGTAAAAAAGCTGATCACATAAATAAGGGCAGCAAACACTCTTTCATCTTTACTAGGCATAGTGTCTTCTCCTCCTTTCTCATATAAATATTTACGAATCAAATGAAAAATAGTTTCATTTTTCCTCTCATTATATTCGAAAGAAGGTAAATCTGGACTGCCTTTTCTTGATATCACCACTAAAATCCGGACATGTTCATCCGTCTTGTGCATACAGTTTAAATAATGGATTGTCCTATACCTTCTAGAATGGAGTGATGTTTTTTTGCTGAATGAATTTCAAGCCTTCATCCTTGGGATCATTCAAGGCTTGACTGAGTTTTTACCTATTTCAAGCACTGGACATTTATATTTAGGTCGGCATATTTTCCACCTTGACGAGGCGGGCATTTTTCTGGATACCATGCTCCACATCGGAACCTTGCTGGCATTATTGGTCGTTTATAAGAAGGACATAATTGCCATTTTGAAAAATCCTTTCTCCAAAATGACTCTGCTTCTCATTGCTGGGACGATTCCTGCCGTGATTGTTGGCATTTTACTTGGTGATTGGTTTGACGGCCTTTCAAAAACAGGTGTGACCATAGGCTGGGAATTTTTAGCGACCGGTCTGATTTTATGGGTAGCCGACGGTGTAAGAAAAGGCGGCAAATCCCTTAATGAAATTTCGATTAAAGACGCGCTGATCATCGGTACTTTCCAAGCTGCTGCCATCATGCCCGCTCTTTCGCGCTCCGGCTTAACGATAGCAGCTGGCCTCTTCTGCAGGCTGGATAGGGCCACTGCAGCCTATTTTTCCTTTTTGCTTTCCATTCCTGCCATTACGGGGGGCATCGTATTTCAGATGAAACCGATTTTTACAGGAGAAGTTGAACGGCTTCCACTCACTGCGCTTTTCGTCGGGACCCTGTCAGCAGCAATCTTTGGTTATATAGCTGTAGTATGGATGATCGATTTCTTAAAAAAGCGTTCACTCAAAATATTCTCCATCTATGTATGGGCCCTTGGCGCAATCATTTTATTCATGCAATTTACAGGTAAATTTTAAAGAAAAAAACGGGCGAAACAATCAGTTTTTCATGGAAGAATGCAGACGTTTGCCTAAAGATTTCACCCTTCAAGAAAAAGTTGAAATTTGACGAAAAAAAAAGGCAAAAAACCTATTCCCAAACCGTTTTTTTTTTAGTATTATACCTTCGTAAGGTTCTTTAGATTTGCATACTTTCTGACAATAAAAATAGGGAAGGCAAATGGTGCGCCACCGGTTTCCGGTTCTAGTGGGTTCGATTCCCACCCCGAAATTTTTTGATGAACGACTTAAAAAATTTCGAGGGTGGGCAGCGACTACGCATAAGAACTGCCCTCAAACGGAGGGACGGAAATGTTAAAAAAGAGAGATTTCACAGATTGTTTTTCTCTTTATGAACAAATGACGCATCCAGATGTCTTCCCTTTCGTGCGCCATAAGGTAGATTCATATGAAGAATATGTTTTCATTACTAAGCAAACGATCGAAGCCGAAGATGCTGGGCAACTCATTTCACGAACAATCTTGGATGAATGGGAAAATCCCATCGGTTGTATTTCTTTATACGATATTGAAAATGGTGCAGGTTTCTTAGGCACATGGCTTGGCAAGCCTTATCATGGAAAAGGGTATAATGCCATCGCAAAAGACGCTTTCTTCAAAGAGCTTTTTTTCGAGCTCGGTTTGGAAACGGTCTTCATGCGAATTCGCAAAAAAAATATCCGCTCCATAAAAGCCGCAGAAAAGCTTCCCTATGCCGTCATTGCCAACGAAACAAGAAAATCCCTTTATGATCAGATCAATCATGAAGGAGATATCTACGATCTGTATGAAATCCCTAAAGATTTATACACCTTTCATATCCTTAGACAGCATGATGATGACGAACAGCAGTTACTTGAAGCATAGGGCGAAGAACATTTCAATTATGCTTTGTTTATCCTTTCATATAATGGCCGGAGCTTCCATACCTGGAAAGCTCTTTTTTTCAGTTTCACAGGATGTTAAACATAGATTGCTGCAAATCCCTATTCTTTTTAGGGATATTTTTTTATAATGAATACAATTGACCAATTCAATAATATATTCAAAGCATCATTGAAAGGACTTACTCATGAAAAAAATATTTGCTTTTATCGTGCAGCTTATCTTCCTGCTCATCATTTGCAAGCTTGGCTATTATTTAGCCAATTTACTTCACTTACCTATACCAGGCAACGTCATCGGCATGATTCTGTTATTCGGTTTATTACAGACGAAGGTCATAAAAGTCGAATGGATTGAACTTACATCAGGGTTTTTGGTAAAGCACCTAGCCTTTTTCTTCATTCCCATTTCAATCAGCTTAATGACAATGGGATGGCTTTTCATTGAATTCGGTTTGCCTTTGGCACTTACCTTAGGTATAAGCCTGATATTTGGATTCATCGTTTCAGCATGGACCGTTCAGAAGCTATCCAACAGAGGAGAGGTTAAACAGCATGACAGCGTTCATCACAACATATAGCATCTTGATAACCATCCTTGCCTATTTCATCGGAAGAAAAATATATGCTAAACACCCATCCCCTTTTACGACGCCCGTATTTTTCAGTACAGTTACAATTATTCTCGTACTGCTGATCAGCGGTTTGGACTTCGAGGATTATTCACCTGGAAAAGACATCATTACCTATTTCCTGGGACCAGCTACCGTTGCTCTGGCCGTACCACTTTATAAAAACAGAAAAGTAATCGTTAAATATGCAATGCCGGCTATTAGCGGGATGATTTTTGGTCTCCTTGTCACATTGATCATTGCCTTCGCCATCGCTAAAGCATTTTCACTTCCACCATTCATATTCCAAGGATTGGCGGTTAAATCCATTACAGTGCCAATCGCGGTTGAAATCACGGAACTTTATGGCGGGAATTCCAATATATCAGCTGCCTTCGTCATTTTGACAGGGGTGCTGGGTACGATGATCGCTCCAAAAATGATGGATAAACTAAACATTACAATGCCCTTCGCACGTGGTATCGCCTATGGTACGATCGCTCATGGACTCGGAACGGCTCAAGCTGCCCAGGAAAGTGAGTTTACCGGGGCTGTCGCAGGTGCGGCAATGGCTATCGCAGGTATCCTCATTTCCTGTTTCTTTCCTTTTATAAGTAATTTCCTATAAAAAGAACCGCAACGTCAACGCGTTGCGGTTCTTTTTGTGATTATTTTTTTTGCAGATCCTCGTATAAACGCCTTAGAATATAAGTCTTATACAGCTCCAGCTTTCTTTTTTCAATTGGATGATAGCTAATCCCTGCGGCTTTTAGCTGCTGAATGAACCATCCTTTGGAATACTCATAAGCCATTCTACCCCCTCCTCTGTTCGAAAAAGATATGCTGCATAGAGGGGAATGATACTTATTTTTTTGCAGCCATTACTTTAAGCAGTAATTCATACATTTCAGCTGCCGTTTTGAATGGGCGTTTTTGACGCATCTTCTCTTGATATTCATCCGATTTTTTCAATAAATCCGCTAATGTAGCATTAAAAACCCGATCATTCAGCTCTTCTTCTTGGAGGACTTTACAAAAACCCTGTTTTTCAAAACTTGACGCATTCAGGATTTGATCTCCCCGGGATGCATTGGCACTTAGAGGGATAAGCAGCATCGGCTTTTGCAAACCAAGGAATTCAAAGATAGAATTTGAACCAGCCCTTGACACAACGACATCGGCAGCCGCCAAAAGATCGAATAATTCTTCGTGCACGAATTCAAAAGGAGCATATCCCCTTTGTTTCAATTCGGTTTTCACATTTCCCTTCCCGCAAATGTGTATAATCTGATAATCCTTTAATAAGGCATCAAGGTTATCTGTAATTAAATTATTGATTTTAACGGCCCCAAGGCTTCCGCCCATAACGAGTAACACCGGTTTGTTTTTCGTGAATCCACAAAATGCTTTACCAGCAGAAGCGTTTCCCGTAAAAATGCCATCGCGTAATACAGCGCCAAGATACATGGCCTTCTCTTTCGGAAGTTCTTTTTCCGTTTCTTGGAAGGTAGTGAAAATTTTCGATGCAAGTGGCATCGCGATCTTATTAGCCAGACCAGGCGTATAATCCGATTCATGTATGGCAATCGGAATCCTAAGCATCCTGCCTGCCAAAACGACTGGAACCGAAACGAAACCACCTTTAGAAAAAATGAAATCAGGCTTGGTCTTTTTTAATATTTTTCGTGCATCAAAAATCCCTTTTATGACCCGGAAAGGATCTTTCATATTTTCAACAGATAGGTAACGTCGGAATTTCCCAACGGAAATCGTTTCATAACGGACCTCGGGAAATTCCGTTTCGATGATATTTTTTTCAATGCCTTTTTTTGAACCAATATAAGTAACATCCCAATCATGCTTTAAAAATTCCGGGATGATTGCTGCATTAACAGATACATGACCGGCAGAACCGCCTCCGGTAAATACTATTTTCTTAGTCAATATTTCCACCTTCCAAACTTAAAAAATCACTTTGCATCCATATTACCATATATCCTTGCCATTAATAACTTGAAAAAGTATTCAGTGAACCGAAATCCCCTATGATGTATGTAATCATCGATTATTTTTCCTTTTTCAGCATGAATATATTATAATCTTAGTATTCTACAATACTACAAGATACAATGGAGGAGTAATACATTGCAAGAAGTTTCTGAATCACTCAATCAATTTGATGGAATCGAAGCCTGGACCAAATTAGGAATTTCCATAGGCATTTTCCTAATCTTCCTTTTGCTTCGGAAAGTATTTACTACATATATATTCAAGTTCTTTCTACGGATTGCAGAAAAACGTAAAGTTGAATTTGCCGCCAACTTAATGCTCGCAATAGAACAGCCAGTAAGATGGCTTATCGTTTTGATTGGGGTTATCATTTCACTGCACTACTTTCCAATCGACTCACCTTCGATTGAACTCAGATCGAAAATATACAGATCGTTTTTTGTCTTCTTATTCTTTTGGACGATTTTCAACATCAGTTCGATCTTAACCATTTTATTTCCGAAATTAGTAAGTAAATTCGGACTTGAAGTCGATCAAATCGTCATGCCGTTCTTTACGAAAATCACCAACATAATCATCATTGCTTTTGGTGCCTCCATCATCGCAGAAGAATGGGGATTCAATGTCGATGGATTTGTTGCTGGGCTTGGCTTGGGTGGATTGGCTTTTGCACTTGCCGCTAAAGATACCGTCAGCAATTTCTTCGGGGGTATCGTCATCGTTACCGAAAAACCTTTTACCATAGGAGATTGGGTCAAAACTCCAAGCGTGGAGGGAACCATTGAAGACATCACATTCCGAAGCACTAAAGTTCGGACTTTTGCCCAAGCTTTAGTTACAGTCCCAAATGCGACCCTTTCGAATGAACCGATCATCAACTGGTCCAAGATGGGAAAAAGACAGATCGCCTTCCATTTGGGTGTTAATGTCACAACACCAAAAGAAAAATTGGAAAATGTCATTAAAGACATTGAAAGAATGCTTATTGATCATCCTGAAGTACATCCAGAAACAATTTTGGTTAAATTTGATGAGTTCAGTCATTCCGGTTTCAACCTTTACCTATATTTCTTCACGAAAGCCACGGACTTTGGAGGATATTTATCAATCAAAGAAGATGTGAACTTTAAAATAATGGAGATATTGGAACAGGAAGGAGTACAAATTGCCATTCCTTCACAGGCATTCATTCTTCAAAAAGACTCAGATACGGAAGCCATGAATGATTTTGAATCCATGCGTGACTGACAAAAGGGGTTCCATCTGAATTTTTAAACAAAGTTGATTGGAGCGGGTGTCCGAGAATCCTGCGGGAACGCCCGCGGAAAGCGAGTGCCTGTAGTGGAAATCAACGTTCATATTTTACACTGCCTAAAAAAAATGTAGGCAATCTTAATTAAATATCGAATTTGTCTACAAACTGAGACTTGCCCTAAACGGCAAGTCTTTTTTGCATCCAATAAAAATTCTTAAAATATCACATGCTTATGTGATATAATTCTTCCATTGTGTTGAAAATTCCAAATATTGATATTGAGGTACTTTGATGAATCAGACTTATACTAAATCTCAAAAGATCCGCCTGTTATTTTATATATTGATACCTATTCTGATCACCCAAATCAGCATGTATGCCATGACTTTTTTTGATGTGATGATGTCGGGGCAATACAGCACCCAGGACGTTGCTGGCGTCTCCATCGGCAGTTCGCTATGGACACCCGTGTACACGGGGCTGAGCGGGATATTGATTGCCTTAACACCGGTGGTTTCACAGCTGGTCGGTTCCAGGCAGTCCAAATCCGTTTCCTATTCCGTGATGCAGGCCATTTATTTAGCTGTGGCTTTAGCCTTGATCATTTTAATCATTGGAGCATTTTCTTTGAACCCCGTATTGAATGCCATGGACCTTGAAGATAGTGTCCACATGGTGGCTCATGATTATTTGATCGCCCTTTCACTCGGTATCATTCCTTTATTCATTTATAATGCGTTGAGGGCTTTCATCGATGCTCTGGGGCAAACCAGGATTTCCATGATCATTACCTTATGTGCGCTCCCGGTAAACGTCCTTTTTAATTACTTGTTAATATACGGGAAGTTTGGATTCCCTGAACTTGGCGGTGTCGGTTCCGGGTACGCCACTGCCATTACCTATTGGTTAATTGCCCTGGTGGCCATACTGGTCGTGATAAAAATAAACCCATTTTCGACATATCAGGTTTTCACTGAATTTTTCCGGGTTTCATGGAAAGAATGGAAGGCCTTATTATTGATTGGGGTACCCATCGGGCTCGCTATTTTCTTTGAGACAAGCATTTTTTCGGCTGTCACCCTTTTGATGAGTAAGTATGATACCGTTACGATTGCGTCACACCAGATTGCCATGAATTTTGCGTCACTGCTTTATATGATACCGCTAAGTATTTCCATGGCATTGACGATCGTCATTGGATTTGAAATCGGGGCAGCCCGTTATAAAGATGCCAAAGAGTATAGCTGGATTGGCATTTCGCTGGCCTTGACGATGTCACTCGTTTTGTCGACCATCCTCTTCCTCTTCCGTGAACCTGTGGCATTTTTATACACTAAGGATCACGAAGTAATGATGCTGACATCACATTTTTTAATATATGCCATCTTCTTTCAGATATCGGACGCCCTGCAGGCACCTATTCAGGGCATTTTGCGTGGATATAAAGATGTAAATGTTACATTTGCCATGTCACTGGTCTCCTACTGGATTCTCGGGCTTCCAATTGGCTATTTCTTTGCAAAGTTTACTGATATGGGAGCCTTTGGGTATTGGATCGGCTTAATTTCCGGCTTGGCTCTTGGGGCTATAGGCTTGGCTGCTCGCTTACGGTTCATTCAGCAAGTAAAATATAAAAAAATAGCATAAAAAAAGTGGGGCTGGATTACACCGGCCTCACTTTTATTCATTCTGAATTAAATTCTAAATCACTAGGCTTTATATATTTTCCCAAGAACATCCATACCGCCTGTTACCGGTATGATGCTCCCGGTAATGAAATCCGATTTTTCATCACAAAGGAACGTGATGACCCTCGCTATATCTTCCCCCGTCCCCGGTCTGCCGACTGGAACCGTATCATCCTTTTCTGCTCTCGCGATCCTTATTTCCTTCTCTTTCCAATCCCCTATGATATCACCAGGACAAACCATATTCACGGTGATTCCATGAGTAGCTTCTTCCGCAGCCAAGGTTCTTGTCAAGGAGGTCAAGCCGCTCTTTGCAGCGGCAAAAGCAGAACGATAAATCCAACCTGGTGCAGTTTCACACCGTTCAAACCCTAAGGTAATGACTCTGCCCCAGTTTCTGCTGCGCATTTGTGGAATAAGTTCCTTCGCAAAATAGAAAAAACCATTTAAATTCCCGTCCATGATGTACTTCCATTCATCGCCGCCATATTCAGTCATCGGTTTACGATCATGCATATATGGCCCTGCGTTATGAATGAAGATATCAACATGGCCAAATGTCTCCGAAATCTTTTGCAATATATTCCGGCAATCTTCCTCACTTGACGAATCACCTTGAATCGCAATTGCCTTAACATGGTACATTTCCTGTAATTCATCCACTAATGCTAAAGCTGCCTTGTTACTTTTTCGATAAGTAATGATAATGGACATTCCATTATCCGCGAGTGAAAATGCCATCCTTTTGCCGATACCCGTTGCTCCACCAGTAATAAAAGCTACTTTTTCATCCACAGGCTTACCCTCTTTATCTAATGGATTTTACTTAATTATACATAAGTTTATTCCATTTTCTATAATTTAGTAATTATAAAAAAGAACCTCTGGGCTTTAGCTGCATAAAATATAACAAATAAACCTGTCAGACCATAAACAGGAGAGAGGAATTCAATATGTTTCCCTGGAATTCACTTTTTTCTTTTAAGAATAACCCTAACCAAAAGGAATTCATGAAAAATATGCAGCAAAGTGATGTTCAATCGTTCATTGAAAAGGTATTTTCACAAGTGATCCCTGACAATATGCAAGGTATGATGAACCAAAATGATGGCGGCTCACAAAAAGTAAATGCCAGATCTGAACATCCTTTACATGCCGAAGTATTTGAAACCCACTTATATGTCTTCGTAAGAATTCCAATACAAGATGAATCTTGGCTAAAGAAAATGAAACTTTACCATACATCTAACCAATCCATCATCGAGGGGATTCCCGAAGAGTCAGATCGTCATGTCTTAACACTCCCCGCACCTGTAAAGAAAAAAGGAGCATCAGCCCAATATAAAGAATCAACATTGGAAATACGGCTTCAAAAAAGTTTCAATACACAGTATTCAGAAATCGATGTATCGGAAATTTAAGTGGCTTCACCGGGACCTCACTGATGTTAAGGTGCGGTTCCAGTTATTTCTTGGTTCAATTTTTTTAGATTTGGGTACATTATAGAGAGCGAATAAATGGTACAATTGATTTTTTTCCATGGAATGGAACCATTCTCGAAAAAAAAGCGCACCCCATGTTAATGGGATGCACTTTTCTATTAATCTATTATTTTCCGATGAATTGTTGAGTCCAGTAGTTACCAGATTCTACGTAACCTACTCCAATATGAGTAAAGCTAGGATTCATGATGTTTTCACGGTGTCCTTGGCTATTCATCCAAGCTTGTACCACTTCTTCTGGTGTTTGTTGACCTTGTGCGATGTTCTCGCCAGCTGTTTTATAGCTGATTCCGAATTGTTTCATCATATCGAAAGGTGAGCCGTAAGTCGGGCTATTGTGGTCAAAATAGTTTTTATCTTTCATGTCTTGAGACTTGATACGTGCAACTTTGCTCAACTCAGTGTCGATTTTAAGAGCTGCCAAACCTTGTTTTTCACGTTCTGCATTCGTTAATTTAACAACTTCTTGTTCAAAAGCACTTAATTCAGAGCTTGTCTCTGGTTTTTTATCAGTTGATTTATCAGGTGTTACTTCTGGTGCTGCAGGTTTTGCTGCTGGTTTTGATTGGTTCGTTGTTCCAACTTCTTGTTGAGCTGGTTGTTGAACTGGTTTTTGAACTGGTTGTTGAACTGGTTGTTGAACTGGTTGTTGTTGTGCCTGCGCTGCAGGAATAGTGATATTGTATTTAGCTAGGTATTGGTTAAGGACTTTTTGCATATCCTCTTTATTCGTAGTTTTATAAGTTACTTGTTTCACTGTATCACAGTTGGCTGCTTCAGCTTGGTTAGCTCCTACTCCTGTGAATATAATAGCTGCAGCCGCTGCTGCTGACATAATCATTTTCTTTTTCATTCGTATTTCCTCCTGTGATGTTCATTTTTTGTTGTGCTTTGCTTCTGGAATTATCATAACATGCACTTTTTGTAATAAAGGCACCATCAATTTCCATCAAATTCACAGGATGCGAATGAAAATATACTTATAATCCAAGTTTCAGAGAAAACAAGCAGAAATCCTTTAACTATCTATGTTTCTGCCAATAGTATTAATACTCATATTTTTCCAGTAATTATTTGTCAATGGTAGTTACATAGAACCATTTCCATGGAATACTAATAACTTTTAGTTGACATATCGTTACTAACCGAATTATTATGACTTTCTTTACTTTTATGTTACAAATTTTTCGGTTTCACTTCGACATTTCCTCATTTTCCCCCTATCGTCTTGAACATTTTTCCAAATAAAAAAACAATCCGGATTTAAGCCCGAATTGTTTTGATTTTGATGGTACATTCATCATTTCAGTTCTTCATCATTCATCTCGTCCATTTCTTTTTTTCCGCCATTTTGTTCGGGAGTGCTTGGTTTGCCTATTACGAATTCTTTCTTTGGCATGTTGTGCATGTCCCTTGCCGTTACGTGGGCATATACATAATAGGTACCTTCTTCATCAAAAGCCTTTTCCAGTTCATATATACCGTTCCCTTTATGTTTTACTGCTATCTTGTCATGGTCATCGCTATTCGCAAGCCAAATTTCAAAACTGACATCATCCGCATCTGTCACGGCTTCGTCCCCATATGTTACTTTTGCCTGAAATTTCACAGGCTCATTCACTTTACCCTGAGTTGGATCGACAGCTAAATCGACATTTAACATTTTTGGAATCTCCTCTTTCTTGCCGCATCCAGCCAAAAAAATTAACGCCATGCAAAATAACATGATTTTTTTCATTTTTGAACGTATCCCCTTTTTATGAATTCCATTCTTCTTTTATATTCGGCAGGATGACCCTGACTGTTGTTCCCCTTTTTTCCTTACTTTCTATTTCAATTTTACCATTTTGTAATTCCACCAATTTTTTGACAATGGACAGTCCAAGCCCTGAACCGCCATCAAATCGGCTGCGTGCTTTGTTCACACGGTAAAAACGATTCATGATATACGGCAGATCCGCTTCCGGAATCCCGTTGCCCGTGTCAGTTACCAGCAGTTCGCAATCATCTTTATGCTGAATTAGGGTAATATGAATCGCCCCTCCGGAATCCGTATACTGAATGGCATTATCAAAAATGTTATGTAGAATCTGTTCCATCCTTCCTTCATCCCCAAAAATAATCGGGTCTGGATCCAGGTCTAGCTTCAAGTCCAATTGTTTTTCCTTTATTATCGGTTCATATTTCACAAGTACGTCTTCAATGAATTGCGCATAGGCAATCGGGGTTTTATTTAACAAGAATGGAGCACTTTCCATTTTTGATAAGTCCATAAGATCTCCCACAAGCCGCTGCAGCCTAAGAGCCTCCCTTGAAATGAGGTGAAGGTATTTCCGTTGCTCTTCATCATTTTTCACGACACCATCCAATATGGCCTGCGTATATCCCTTTACGTAACTAAGCGGGGTTCTGAGCTCATGTGCAACATTTTCTAGAAATTCTTTTTTTCTTTCTTCTTCCAAATGGATGGAATTGGCCATATCATTAAAGGCTATTGCCAGTTTACCTATCTCATCATGACTCCTTACCTCGACCTGTATGTCATAATCCCCCTCTGAGACACGATGGGCCGCAGTCTCGATTTCCTTAATCGGACTGACTAGCTTTTTCAACCATTTAGTAGTAAACAAAATCGCGACAATCAAAAATAATAGAACCGCCGCCAACCATTTTGCAGCAAATTCCTTAAATAAGACCGTAATGGAATCTACAGGAATATATGTATAGATGATACCTTCGAGGCGATTTTCGTCAATCAGAGGTATGATGGCCGCTACGATGTTCTTTTCAAACCTTTTCTCATATCCTTCTTTTTCTACGGCTTTCCCATCTAAAAGCATTTGCCGTTCTTCTTCAGAAATAAGGGTATCGTAATTGATTTCAAAAGGCAGACAAGCACTCAATTCCCTGGGATTATTGACGACAAAGACTTCGCTGTCGTTCTTACTGTTAAACCATTCAACTTTTTGCTTAAAGTCCTCGCTGATTTCACCGCCGGAATAATCCGCCCCTAGCAATGATGCTTCATTGACTAAATCCGTTTTAAGCTTCTCCACATATAGATTTTTATAATAATATTGAGAAAGGGAGTAAGCGAACAGCACGGATAGGATGATGGCGGAGATAATGGTGAGCCATAATTTAAAAGAAAGGGTTCGCCATTCATAGATCATTTCTTTTCCTCTATCTTATAACCGATTCCCCAGACGGTTTGAATGTAATCGGCCGCTCTTAATTTCATTCGTAACGTTTTAATATGGGTATCCACAGTACGTAAAGATCCTCCATACTCACCGCTCCATACATTTTCAAGCAGTTGTTCACGGCTGAGTGCCTGGCTTTTATGACGCATGAGGAATAAAAGCAATTCGAATTCTTTCAAGGTTAAATTGATTGGCTTCCCTTCCACTAAAACCGTTCTGGATTGTAAGTTCAAGCTAATTTTACCGAATCGGACATGGTTTTGATTCTCTTCATTCAATGATAATTTTCCTGTCCTTCGCAATACCGCTTCGACCCTTGCGACCAATTCTCCTGGATTGAAAGGTTTGACGATATAATCGTCGCCGCCAAGCTTCAGCCCTTTCACCTTATCCCATTCTTCACCTTTCGCACTGACGAATATCACAGGGATCTCCCCAATTTCACGAATTTCTTCACAAACGGAGAAACCGTCCATACCTGGCATCATGATATCCAATAGGATTAAATCCACTTCCTCTGTTTCAACCATACTTATAGCTTCTTTTCCATTCGCAGCTTGAAGGCATCGATAACCTGAGTTCAGCAAATACATTTCAACTAGATTACGCATATCTTCTTCATCATCCACGACTAAAATGGTGTAAACATGCATGTCATCTACTCCTCAACATCAATTGGAATGGACCTTCGCCGACTTTGATTGTTTTTTTAACATCGACTGTTTCAGCATCCATTACATACACTTCATCACTATCATATCCCGCCACGACCACATCTTCATTAAAGTTCGCCATTTCAAAGGGGTTGACGCCGACCACTTTGCTTTTGACTTCCTCATATTGATCATTCAATTTATATAAGGAGCTAGTCCCATGACTAAGGACAAATATCCCTTCCTCATTTTCCAGGAACTTTATCGGCATGGTTGGAGCCTTAAGCTTTTTCTTCAACTCTCCCGTTTTTGCCGAATAAATATAAAGATCTTCTTCCACTTGATCCCCATCACCATGTCCTCCAATCCATATTTCATCCTTTTCTTCCCTTAATAATGTGCCTGTGCTGGCACTATGTACAGGAAATTCGAAATCGACCTTTTTCGTTTCAAGATTTATCACTGAACATTTGGTATCACCAAAATTAATAACATACAATCGATTCGCTTGCTCTCCTTGAAGAACGGTCAAGGGGCTTTTACCAACCTTGACAATATCTTGTTCCTCCCCCTCAGCATTTAAAAAATAAATGGAGTGATTCGATTGATTGACCGCCACAATGCTTTTTCCATCACGTAACAACTGCATATTGACGATACCTTTTCCAATTTCCCAACTGTTTATCAGTTTTCCTGCAGATAAAGAGTACACTTGGACTTTCTCCATCTCTTTTCCATAAAGCAGGATAGTATCTTTGTCTGCCAGGAGCAGGGCTCCGGTAAATGGTTCTGAAATATCCCATTTTGCAAAAGCATGATAGTTTTCGTCTATGAAAGTCAGTGAGGTATCCTTGATATTGACAGTTGCCAGGAAAGATTGACTTTTATTGATTTTAGTAAATGCATTACCGCTATTACACCCCGTAAGCAGTACGATGGCAAGAAAAAGCCCGCCCCACTTCATAATTTTAAGCTCCTTATTCATTAAATATCTATTTTTTAAAAATTTTAACAATGATTTGTGAAAAAAGTATGAAGCATAAAAGAATATTTGCTAACAAGCATCCGTACACACTCAAAAAATCATAATCTTTCCAATTCAGTGATATAGGCCATTACAATCTCATTTTTCATTTCTTCCGAAAGCGAAGATTCCATCACGCGTTTAATAGAAAGGTAAAATTTCTCCAATACTGGTTTTCGGGCGCGGGGATGGGCATTTTCATCCAAAAGCTCTCGTCTGATGAGTTCCGGCAACACTTCCCTTCCCCCTCCATCGTTCACCTTACGATTGTTCCATATGCTTAAATAAGCCACCAGTAATTCTTCTTGCCTGACATTTTCTTTCATAGTATCCCTTCCATCCATTACTAATTTATACATATTAATGTTCAAGTTTGTAAAGACTATCTTAATAATAAGATATCATGCTTTTTAAAATCCAAAAAAGGAGTGAGTACAATGTCTCAAGTATACCGCTGTCCGAATTGCCGGACAAATAAATCTCGCTTCAATCTCATTCAGCAAGTAGCAACACCCATTAAAAAGGATCCCCAATCCGGTGAGATTGTTGAACAATATTCGAACGACTCCCTTCTGCCATTCCATCTAGCATATAATGGTCCTGAAGTTCGGGTTCAGTGCGCTGCCTGTGGATTGATAGAAGACGAAAAGACATTTGCCGCCTTTGGAATGCAACAATAAAAATGGTCAGACCCCTATGTGGGTCTGACCATTTTCTTAATCATTTCCTACTGACATCTTAGCCCGGTCTATGGCAATTGGAATGGCTTTTCCATCCTCATATCCTTCATCCAATAAAGCATTCGCGATTTCTATAGCCTTTTCCCTGACATCTTTATCTAGATTCTTCATCGAGTTTGGGTAATCGTTCTTATTCCATGGCACTGATACCGCCTCCTTAATAAGAAAGTCTTCTTTTCATGTTTCCCTTCTTTAATGGGCGGTAAACGTTTATCGGGCCGCTTTCGCTTCCAAAGCTTTCAACTGACCGATCAACATTTCCTTATCCAACTTTTCCCCGATCATGACGATATTCAATGGCATTTTCATCATTTCATTCATGTACATCGGCATTCCGTAGGAGTATTGGAATAAATGCGGGTATTGTGAATGTGTAAAGGAAATATATCCTTTCATTCGATAGACCGTTTCCGGAAGGGCCCTAAGCCACTCTTCAAAGTCGGTTTGTGCCACAGCACCTTCAAATGTATGAACGATTGCAGTTAAGTGCAAATGGTCATGTACATCAAGCTTTTGATGTCCATTATGCCTTTTTCTTTGCATTTGCTGCAATGATGCCAAGGAAACGGCTGCATACTCCGTCAATAAACATACAGCATCCGTATTCAGCGCCTGTATCGTATATATTAGCTGTGCGGCCTCCATCTCACTTACCATATCCGCTTTATTCAATAAAATGAAATCGGCATGATGGATTTGCTCTGCAAGCAACTGTCGAAGCTGCGGAGACAGTTCCTCCCGATCGCGCCACCTTAATAAATCGACGACCGTGATGATCCCTTTATACTCCAGCTTTTTGGCGAAAATCGGCGACATTATGCCATCCAATACTTCAACTGGATGAGCTGCACCCGTCGTTTCAATATAAACCGCATCCAGTTCATTTTCGGTTAGTAACTCATGAAGCTGAACCTCCAGTTTATCTTGAATTGTGCAGCAAATGCACCCGTCAAACAACTCCTTCAGAGGCACTCCATCACCAATGAGTCCGCTGTCAACCGATACACTGCCGAGCTCATTTAAAAGCACTGCCACTTTTCTGCCTGCTTCACTTTCCTGTTTTAAAATATTTCGAAGAAGCGTCGTTTTCCCGCTGCCGAGAAAGCCGCCCAATATGTACACTTCGGTCGTTTTCATTCTTATCTGCTCCTATAATCCGGTTAAATTCGATTCCGTTAAATTTTATCATAACTAGCTTACTAAAGCACTTGCCGGATTCACATAAAAAAACCAGCCCGTAAGCTGGTTTTAGACTAGACATTTTCGAAGAAAAGCGAGTTCGACTGCAGTTTTTTATTTAAAAACATCCAGTCGATTTCAGAAATCCGCTCCCTTTCCGCCGACTGTCTGCCAAGCCTCCTCGACGCAAGCGCCTGTGGGGTCTCGGCTAGCCAGTTATTCGGCAGGAGTGTCGCAAATTTCTTCAATCCAAGGGGGATTACAGGAAAAAACCATTAAGGATAATCTGGTCTTGTTTTAAAATCATGGTTCGAGATGAGATCATTCCGACTTCCCTTTTTTCTACAAATAAAAACCAGCCCATAAGCTGGCTTTTCAACATTGATTCATGCTTGAACTTCGTCTTTTTCGTAAATCGGCACCCATCCTGCAGCTGTTACGAAAATCCGGACAGCAACAGTTTTCCTATCTTCCGCGAGCGTGAAATAATGTCTTGTTGATTCTGGTACACTAATAAGATCTCCTGGATTAAGCCGTACATCAAACCACTGTTTATCATTGCCTTCAATGGCAAAGATACTCGTTCCACCTGCTATGAAACGCACTTCATCATCTTCGTGATGGTGTTCCTGCTTAAAGTTTTCAAGCATTTGATCCAAGTTCGGATTTGCATCGGATAATGTGATGATATCATGGGCTTTATAGCCTCTTCTTTCAGAGATTTCCGCTATCTCTGATTGGAACGTTACAAGGATTTCCTCCTTGTCAGCATCTGTTAGATCGTATTTTTCTACAAGATGTGCAGGTAATTTAGAAATGTCCCATTGCTCATAAATTACCCCGTGTGTTTCTAAAAAACCTTTTACCTGTTCACCGTTTTCAATAACCTCGTTTGTTTCATGGAATCTGATCGTCGCCATCATTCATTCCTCCTCTATGAGTATTTATCTTATAGAACCTGCAAACGCCTTTTGTTGATTAAGTAACAGTTGATATTGAAATAAAAATTCGCAGGCTTCAAGTATTCTTTTTGCCTCGAATCCGCTTTTGCCCCAAACCGTAATGCCATGATTGCGTATCAGCACAGCGCCAGAGTCTTCTTCGACATGCGGCTTGAACTTATCGGATAGCAACGGTATGTCAGCGTGATTATATATGATTGGAATCCGAAGCTCCGAATCTTCATCCCACCGACCGGTCGCTTTAATGATTTCATGATTACGAAAGGAAACTTGGCCTTCATCTCCGTACAATTCCGAAATCACATTATTTTCAACTGTATGGACATGGAGTACACAGTTCGCATTGGTTTTTCGGTAAATGTCTGTATGAAGTAAAGTTTCGGCCGATGGTCTTAGGTTCGTATCTTCAACTGGTTTTCCTTTTAAATCCACCAGTAAAAAGTCCGTATCCGATTGCTTCCTTTTATCCTTACCGCTTGCGGTAATATAAAAGAAAGGGCTTTTGGGTTCGCGGATGGACAAATTCCCGCTTGTTCCCATAAACCAATCCCTTTCGGCCAGTTCAGCTTTAATATCTGCCAACTCAAGCCATTCTTTAGAATGAGTGTTCACGCTTTAACCACCTCCTGCTGCTTTATAATGTCAATTACATCAAAAAATGTTTCGAATCCTTGATGTGGAATTCCTTCCCTACCGCATTTTTCAAGCAATATGTCACGGGCTATGACAAAATCGGCCTGTTTTGCCGCTTCAAAATCCGTAACTGAATCTCCAATAACGAGTTTAAAATCTTCCGGACCCGCAATTTCCCTCATAATGGATGGCTTGCAGCAACCGCAATCATTATTACATTGCTCATCACAAGCATGTGGCCACTCAATATAAATCTTTTCCTTATCAAAAAATGCATGGTTGCAATAAACGGACTCTGTTGGCAAGATATCATTCAAAAGGGGTGAAATGAAAAAATCCATGCCCCCGCTTACAATATATAAAGGGATATTGGCTTGTTTCGTATACTCAACGAATTCATAAAACCCTGGTCGAATGCCGGCGGTTTTTCTTACATATTGGATGATGTCATCCTTCAAGCCACTATCAAGCAGGGAAAACATATCCCCAACTCCTGAAGATATACTGATTTTTTGCTGAAGGACACCGTCTTTCAACGCTTCCCATTCCGGAGGCGCAAATTTCTTCATAATTGAAATGATATTATCTGTGTTGGTGATCGTTCCGTCAAAATCACAAAAGATGATCGGTTTCATTATTTCTTAAAGGCCTCCCCACAACACAAGAGCTTTTTTTAGGGTTTCTTCCTCATCCGCCGCTTCAGAAAGTTCCTTTCCTGCCAGAACGGCTTCCACAGCAGAACGGAATGCCTTGGCACCGCCCTCTGCTCCGTCAGGGTGCCCGTGAATTCCGCCTCCGGCATTAATCACACTATCAAGCCCGAAATCCTTGATCAGGTCCGGAACCATGCCCGGATGAATGCCTGCAGAAGGAACAGGGAAGGCTTTTTTCCATGAAAGTTCATCTCTTGTCAGAGCTTCAGCAATCGCTAAGGTCTCCGTTTTTTCAAGTGCGACATTTCCATAAGGGGAAGGGAACAAGGATAAATCCGCACCTGATAATCTTACTAATTTACCAAGCAATAATGGATAGCCGATACCATAAAATGATGAAGATGCCAATGCCCCGCTATATGCGGGGTGCGCCATGATCGGCAGCTTTATACGATCATGTTCACTCAAGGCCTGCAATACATCCAAACCATATGTATGAACGTTGAACAATAAAGCATCTGCCCCTGCTTCAGCCGCTTGCTCTGCCTTATCCAATAATTCAAAAGTTTTCCCAGATAGATTGACAGCATATAAAGTACGGTGGCCAGTAGTTTCATAGACTTCATTCAATATTCTTTTACCCGTTTTTATTCTATCGAAAAATGGAGTCAGTTCCTGGTCGAAGAGGATCTCATCATCCTTAACTAGGTCGACACCTCCCAATGCTTGTTGCTTCAGTTGCTCATTATGAAATGTTAGGTCTCTTCCCAATACGCCTTTAAAGATGCTCATCACCAAGGGCCGGTTAAATACGCCAAGCTTTTCCCTTATGCCTTCAATGCCAAATTGCGGCCCGGGAAAAGCTTTTTGAATATCACCGACAAAATCCAAGTCTATCAGTTTTATTTCACCGTCCAATGAAAGTTTGCCGAAGACCGTCGTAAGGATTGCAGGTAAATCATTGGAGAAATTCCTTGCCGGATAGGCAATTTTAATCAGCGAACGGTATACTTTCCGATTAAAGTAGCTGTTTGCCCTCTCTTCTTCAGATAGGGGGGTCACCGATACGACGCGTCCCTTATGTTTTTCCAGTTGTTTCTGTACCAAATGCGGCAAGTCCGTCCATGTCCCGACAGTCAGACCCAAGGCAATGCTCTCTGCTTTTTTCTCATGATTTCCAATAAGGTCATGAATTAAATAAGTAGCGACTATCTCGCTCATCTGATCACTCCTATAACACGTTAGTAAACTCTCGATGTCACTATTGGTCTGAGATGGTCTCAAAATGGCAAAAGCCCCTTCATAAAGAAGAGGCTTTAAAAAGCCATCTTCTTATCTCCCAGCCATCGGCTGCAAGAATTAGCACCGTGCCTTGTGGATTTCAAAAAAATCCGGCGGAAGGATTCCGCCCCATTTTACAATGGAATTACAGTCGGTTGCTGGGCTTCATCGGGCTAGTCCCTCCACCTGCTCAAAATAAGAAAACGCTGATATATAAGTTGCATCCAAGTATCGAAAGATTAAGAATTTATTTTGTATTCTGACAGGTAATTCCTACTTTGTCAATAAGTTTTAACTATTTAAAGGTGAACCTTATTGCATTAAAATAAGTTTAATGTCCGTATTCGTTCCACAGCCTCTTGCAGCCGTTCTTCCGAAGTCAGTAGCCCTACCCTGACATAACCTTCGCCAAATTCACCGAACCCATTCCCTGCGGCAACAGCTACATGGGCATGCGTTAATAAATAGTCCGCAAAACTCTCGGACGTAAAACCTCCAGGTACCTTGAGCCAGGCAAAAAACGATGCCGCTGGAGCTTTGACTTCCCATCCGATGGACCTCAATCCCTCAATGAAAACATTCCTTCGCCCCTCGTACATTTGCACTAACTGCTCTACACAGGTCTGTGAGTCAAGCAAAGCGCTTGCCGCAGCTTCTTGTATCGCCGGGAAGAGACTCACATAAAGATGGTCTTGTAAAAGTTCAAGAGCTTCTATTACACTCTTATTGCCCACTGCGAAGCCGACTCTCCACCCTGCCATATTGTATGTTTTCGATAGAGTGTATATTTCAACTCCTACATCCTTCGCTCCCTCCGCCTGGAGAAAGCTTATCGGTTTTTTTCCGTCGAATCCGATCGCCCCATAGGCGAAATCATGGACCACACAAATTGAATGTTCTTTTGCAAAGGAGACGGTTTCATCAAAGAAACTTTCAGTTGCAGAAGCGCCTGTGGGATTATTCGGATAATTCAAGAACATCATTTTGGCTTTATCAAGAACTTCTTTATGTATGTCATCGTATTTCGGAAGAAAATCATTTTCTTCTGTCAAGGGCATCAGTTCGGTCTTTGCCTGGGCTAAAACAACACCGGAAAGATAATCCGGATAGCCGGGATCTGGAACAAGGATCGTATCACCTGGATTCAATAAACACTGCGGAAGTTCGACAAGACCTGCCTTTCCCCCGAAGAGAATCGCCACTTCACTATTCGGATCCAGCTTGACACCGTATTCCCGTTCATAAAAGACGGCAGCAGCATCTTTTAAATATTGATGTCCCCGGAATGGCGAATATTTATGATTAATTGTTTTTTCAGCGGCAGTTTGCAAACTTTTGACGATATGTTCCGGCGTCGGCTGATCAGGGTTCCCCTGGCCTAAATTAATGACATCATGTCCTTGCTCCGTGATTGCATTGACTTTTGCGACCAGTGAAGCAAAAAACTGCTTGGGCAGGTCCTGAAGCAGTCCGGATTTTTCGAATTGCACCATTTATACACCTTCTCTGAAATTTCTTGAAATTCTAGTCACAAATGATATATGTTTATCGTAGTCTTGTAAAGCATTTTTTACATGTGGGGGGTTTAAACGATGAAGTGGAAAATAGCTTGTATTCAAATGGATATAGCTTTCGGGCAACCAGATATCAATTTTCAGGTTGCAGAACAATGGATGGAAAAAGCAGCTCGGTCCGAACCCGATATCGTCATATTACCAGAGCTTTGGACAACCGGATACGACTTGACCAGGCTGAATGATATTGCTGATCAAGAGGCAGAAAAAACGATTGAATTTCTTAGAACACAGGCACAGAAACACCAGTTTCACATCATCGGCGGTTCCATTGCGAAAAAAACAAGCAAGGGAATCTATAACACCATGATCATCATCGATAAACACGGAAAGCTCATTAAAGAATATGATAAGCTTCACTTATTTCAATTAATGGATGAACATCATTTCCTGCAGCCAGGTGAAAAAGATGGTTTATTTACTCTTGATGAAAAAATATGTGCCGGGTTCGTTTGTTATGACATTCGTTTCCCAGAATGGCAGCGAGCCCATACCGTTCAAGGCGCGGAAGTTCTATTCGTTACGGCTGAATGGCCAAAGCCGAGACTAGATCACTGGAGAGCTTTATTGATAAGCCGTGCCATCGAGAACCAAGCCTATGTTGTAGCCGTTAATCGTACAGGTTCGGATGTCAATAATATATTTGCGGGCCATTCCTTAATTATTGATCCATGGGGGAATATCATAAGTGAAGCCGGAGAAGGAAACGAACTATTGACAGGCACCTTGGACTTCAACAAAGTTACGGAAGCACGTAACAAAATACCTGTATTCGAAGATCGCCGTCCTGATTTTTATTAATTTACCCATTGACAAACTATTTAAAAAGTTGATATTATTTTCCCGAAGATTAAAATTTCAGAAAACATTTACTCTTATCAAGAGCAGGCTGAGGGATAAAGGCCCTATGAAGCCCAGCAACCGACTGTAATACCATTGTGAAATGGGGCGGATCTTCCGCCGGATTATTGAATCCACAGAGCACGGTGCTAATTCCACCAGAATTCATTTTCTGGAAGATAAGAGGTCCGAAGCCAAAACTTCTGCCTCTTTCTATATGAAAGAGGCTTTTTTATTCTTATTTTGAATCTGGAGGGGAAAAGAATGACTCAAAACCATTCAAATTTTAAGAGATTGACAAACGAAACAGCTATAACTCTTGCAAAAAAACTTGGGTTGGTCAATGCGGATGCAAGTTTGAAATGTAATGAAATCGGCGATGGAAACTTAAATTATGTTTTTCATATTACAGACACGGTCACAAACAAAGGTCTAATAATCAAACAAGCGGTCCCTTATGCCAAGGTACTTGGTGAAAGCTGGCCGCTGACATTGAAAAGGGCAGCCATTGAAGCGAATGCGCTGATTCATTTCAGAAGTTATTGCCCCGAATTCGTACCGCAAGTCTACTATTCGGATGAACAGCTTGCCATCACAGTCATGGAGGATTTATCGCACTTGAAAATCGTTAGAACAGGATTGATCGATGGCGATTCATATCCATTGCTTTCACAGCATATTGGTGAGTATGTTGCGAAGACGGCATTTTATACATCCGATTATCATTTAGAACCCTCTTCGAAAAAGGAAGTGGCCCGACATTTCACGAATCCCGAACTCTGCAAAATCACTGAGGTCTTTATTTTCACGGATCCATTTTTTGAGGAACTCCCTGGAGATTTCGAGGTGGAATTGAAAGATGCCTCCCAAAAAATATGGAATGATCAAGAAGTGATACTTGAGGTCGCCAAGCTGAAGCAAAGCTTTGAAACCGAGCAGGAAGCCTTGCTTCATGGAGATTTACATACTGGAAGTATATTTGCAAGTAAAACTGAAACAAAGGTTATTGACCCGGAATTCGCTTTTTATGGGCCAGTTGGTTTTGACCTTGGTCAATACACCGCCAACCTTCTCTTTCAGGCAATTACACGAAATGGCGCTGGAAAGGAAGAGATTTTCACGCTCCTTCATGAATTTTGGAATGCCTTTGAAGAAACTTATACCGAATTATGGGAGGTCCAAAATAAAAGTCCATTCCGCCATGTGAAGGGTTATCTGCCTTATTTACTGACAAAATTCAAAAAAGATGCTTTCGGCTTTGCCGGCTGCGAACTGATTCGGCGAACCATTGGCCTTTCCCATGTAGCCGATTTAAACGTCATTGAAGATAAAGAAACAAGGATCGCAGCTAAAACGGCAACATTGGAAATCGGTACTTTTTTAATTAAAAAACGGGGAGAATTGGATGTTCCAGCCGTCATTGAAGCGTTGAAGCAACGGACACTGCCATCTTACTCAACCATTTAAAAGGAGACCTGCACATGACTACACTAGCACCCTTACCATATTCGGTACATTGGGATGATACCCATATTACATTATTAAATCAACAAGCCCTTCCTTCCATAACTGAATTTATTGAACTTCATTCTGTTGATGATGTGTATGACAGCATTTTGTCCTTAAAAGTTCGCGGTGCCCCAGCAATTGGGCTGACGGCAGCATTTGGTGTTGCACTTGGCGCCAAGCAGGAAACAACCGCTGAATTAGGGGAATTCAAGAAAAATGTAACGAGGCATATTGAAAAACTCGCCTCTTCACGGCCTACTGCAGTCAACCTTTTTTGGGCGTTAAGGAGGATGGAGAACACCTTGCAGGCTGCGCAAAGCATTTCAACTGCCAAGGAAGCACTTGTAGCGGAGGCTAAAGCCATCTTTGCTGAAGATGAAGAAATGTGCAGGAAAATCGGGGAACATGGTTTATCCCTATTCAATAGAGGAGATTCCATTCTTACTCATTGCAACGCTGGCGGAATCGCCACGGCTCGGTATGGCACAGCCTTGGCTCCCTTCCACCTGGCTAAAGAAAGGGACTTTCCGCTAAAAGTGTACGCATGTGAAACAAGGCCTGTCCTGCAAGGGGCGCGTTTGACGGCTTGGGAATTGATGCAAGCGGGAGTTGACGTCACCTTAATTTCTGATAATATGGCTGCCCATACGATTCACCAGAAAGGAATAAAGGGAATTATCGTCGGGGCCGACAGGATTGCGGCAAATGGAGATACTGCCAATAAAATCGGGACGTTGGGATTGGCCATATTAGCCAAGCACTTTGGTATCCCCTTTTATGTGGCCGCACCATCAAGCACATTCGACCTTTCTATCGAATCCGGCACATCCATCCCGATCGAAGAACGGAATGGAACGGAAATCACCTTCATTCAAGGTGTAAGGATCGCTCCGGAAAACGTGAAGACTTTCAATCCAGCCTTCGACGTTACACCGAATCATCTAATTACAAGCATCATTACCGAAAACGGCATCATAACACCGGATTTCTTCAAAAACATTCCGCATTTTGTTAATTGATCCAGGTTCCTTTTATGGTGTTAAAAAACGAGAAGGATTTTTTATCCCTCTCGTTTTTTAAAGGTGATCGTATTAAGATTATTCTTGCGAGGTCTATAATACAATATTTAAATTTGAACATCTTCAGTTAATATTAGGATGTCTTCGATAATAAAAGAGCATAGGACATTCTTATTATTTTGAAAAGAACTCCTGAAGTGCCTTTTTATTTTCGGTACAGTCCATTTCCAAAACGGCTCCGGACTGGGGATATATTTCATCTTTAAAGCTTCCTTTCACTGGAACCCTTAAGGTCTCGACCGTGTCCGGTGTATGGAAGACGGCTTTGGGACCCATTTCCATTATTGTTTTCAGTCCAATATCCGTATCCAAGTACGAGAGTCCTTGTTCGATTATACTAGGAAGGGCTGCCATACCTTCGAAGGATGAGATTTGATTTATAAACGCTGTTTTTAATTGAACCATTACTTCTTGTTGACGCTCAACCCTGCCAAAATCACTTTCATCGTCATGTCTAAAACGGACATATTTCAATAATTCCTCACCATGTAAAACATTTTTACCGACGCTTGCTTGGATGCTCATATCATCTATGATTTCCTGATCCACATTCACCGCCACCCCCTCAGGGGCAAGTAAATCCACCATCTTCACAAATCCCTTAAAGTCGATTACCGCTACATGGTCGATCTTGACATCGAAGTTTTCCTGTATGGTTTTCTTGAGCAATTCCCTTCCACCATAATAATAAGCAGCATTTATTTTGTTATATCCTGATTTATTCCCGGGGATTTTCACATAACTATCACGCATAATGGAAGCCAGCTTCAGTTTCTCCTGCTCAGGAAAGTATTTTGCAAGGATAATCGCATCTGATCGAGATTTTTGCTCTCCCCTTGTGTCAACACCAATTAACAGAAAAGTTTTATCGTTTTCCTGGTTATCTTCATTGGTTAGTTTTTTTTCCGTACCTTCATTTCCATTTTGTTTGGGTAAAGGGGCATAGGTGCAGCCTGCCAGAATCAAGACCAATAGATATATGAACAATACCTTTTCTTTCATTACCTCACCTCATCGGAAAATTACCCCTATTCTCTGCCTAATTTTGGAATTCTATGCATGAAACGAAAAAAAAGCCTACCAACGATATCCGCTGACAGGCTTTTCAATCAAAATCATTTATTGATTTCTTTCTTTAATACTTCTACTGCCTTTTTCACTTGTGTGTCGTTTTTAAGGATTTTCTCGCGGATGACCTGCATCAATTTCACGGTAGTATCATCCTTAATGGTGCCGGTTTCTTTAATTTTTTGTTCCCTTTGGAATGCTATGACCGCATTCTTGGTTGCTTCATCGAAGAATCCATCTATTTTACCTGGATCATGTCCTGCTTCCTTCAGCATCTCTTCAGCCGCCTTCACTTCACTAGAAGAATCGGATGCTTTCAATTCCTTATCAGGCGAAATGTACGGAAGGCTGGCATAATCAGGAAGCTTCACAGTAATATCCGGCTTGATCCCTTTTTTATGAATCCAATTGCCTTCAGGAGTCAACCATTTAGCTGCCGTATATTTGAAGTTAGATCCATCTTCGAAGTCTTGGGCAGTCTGCACTGTCCCTTTCCCAAATGACTTGACACCGATCAATGGAATGTCCGCAGACTCACTGACAGCCGCTGCAACGATTTCAGAAGCACTGGCACTTCCATCATCAATCAGCACGACTACCGGGATTTTCAGTTCTCCATCATTCTCCGATTTATATACATCTTTTTTCCCGCTGCGATCCTCAACTTGAAGGACCACTTTCCCATTAGGTATGAACAGGCTTGCCATTTTTATTGCTTGATCAAGCAGTCCTCCTGGGTTTCCCCGCAAATCCAATACGAGACCCTTCATATCCTTCTTCGACATTTCTTCAAGCGCCGTTTTCAACTCTTGGACTGTATGTTCGGAAAAACTGGTCACTTGAATTTTTGCAACTCCATCATCAAGCATTTCCGCATATACCGTTTCAATCGGAATTGTATCCCGTTTAATGGTGAGCTTAATCGGTTCCGACTCACCAGCTCTTGAGATGGATAGATCAACTTTCGTACCCTTCTCGCCCCTGATTTTCAGGACAGCTTCAGAAGAGCTGAGTCCTTCAACACTTTTACCGTCCACACTTAATATGATATCATTCGGTTTTACCCCTGCTTTTTCTGCTGGGGACCCTTTTATCGGTGAGACGACCATGATTTGTCCATCCTGCTCCTGAATCTCAGCACCGATTCCTTCAAAAGATGAAGAGATGCTCTCATGGAAACTCGATGCTTGCTTTTTATCCATATAAGCAGAATAGGGATCATCCAATGATTTGATCATTCCATTAATTGCGCCGTCAACAAGTTTTTCTTCATCAACCTCTTCATAATAGTCATCTTTTATCTTATCGTATGTAGAATACAGCTTTTCAAATTCCGCATGCTTATCCGGTGCTAATGACTCTACTTTTTCATCTCCAAAGGTCAAGGCTATTGTAGTAATCCCTGCAGTTAGAAATATGACTAAGAAAATCCCCATAATGAACGTAAACTTCTTCATTTTAATGAATTTCCCTGCCTCTTTTGGCTGTTTTTGATTTTCTTCTTCCACTGAAGCCTCACCACTTTCATTCTTCATGACGATATAAACGATTTCATTCCTATTTTATCAGCTTTCATGCCAATCGAAAAATAATAGTTATCAAAAATAACAACTTATAGCCATATGTATTTTTTAATAAACTTCAAATCATGGAGAATGCTCCAAGGACAACAGGCATCTCCTGATATTACAAAAATGCGGATACCTGGAACAAATGAGCCTGTATCCAAACTGCCATTATACAGCATCACTTATTCCTGGTCACCCGCCTGTCATTTACATCCAATTATCAGTCCTGGATAGCTGCTTCCAATGCCACTTCAACCATTTCGTTAAAAGTTGACTGGCGCTCATCCGCCGACGTTTCCTCACCAGTTAAAATGTGATCGGAAATGGTCAATACAGATAAAGCTTGGCGTCCAAATTTAGCAGCAAGCGTGTAAAGGGCCGCTGATTCCATTTCTATCGCAAGTATTTGGTATTTTGCCCATTTTTCCAATTCACTATTATCGTTATAAAACTGATCGGCCGTAAATACATTACCGACCTTCAATTGCAAGCCCTTTGCCGTGCCGGCGTCATAAGCTTTTCTTAGTAATTCGAAATCTGCGGTCGGAGCAAAGTCCACCCCGCCGAAAGTCATACGATTCATTTGGGAATCAGTGGAGGCACTCATGGCAAGGATCACATCCCTGACTTTTACATCTTTTTGAATCGCTCCTGCAGTTCCCACACGAATCAACTTCTGGACATTATAGCTATTCATCAATTCATTCACGTAAATCGAAATGGATGGGACACCCATGCCTGTACCTTGTACAGAAATTCGTTTTCCTTTATATGTCCCTGTATATCCAAACATGTTACGAACTTCATTATAAAGTTTAGCATCCTCTAAAAATGTTTCAGCAATATATTTTGCACGCAACGGGTCCCCAGGAAGTAAGACCGTTTCCGCAATTTCATTCTCTTTTGCACCAATATGTACGCTCATACGACTATGTCCTCCTTAACTTGTGGTTGAAATGATATTCAAAAACTACTATACCATATCAACCACAAGTTAGGAAAATCGAACCTTATCTGGAACTTGAAAAATGGAAATCACGAAACGACTTTTGGCACCCTTCCTAAATCGCAAACAAAACGGCGGAGGTCCGCCGTCTTTTTTTTAATGGTTAATAAAATTAAGGGAAAGGAAGCTGCTAACCGTCTTAAGACAGGTTACTCATCGACTTCTTCATCAATTATGCATTTTTCAAGAAGATATTCGAATGTGATGTCAGCAAGATCTTCAACTTCAGCTTCTGTTGGAAGATAGCCCCGTCTTATCAATTCTTGAAAAAAGAATTCCGCTATCTCTTCTGTATCAATAAAAACCTCAATTTCTCGCAAATCATCGCCCCCTTATTTAAAGGTCTATGAATGTGTAGAGACAAATATACCAGTAAGGCATCCCTTAATGGAAAAACATATGAAGGGTCTATCGTTATCAAGTTCCATTCGTGTTCAATTTGAATGGATACTTCTATAGGGAATCTGGAAATTGCCCTTTATAGGTATCTTTCACTTCGTTTGCTTCTTTTTATGATCTGGATAAATTTCCTCTGCCGCCTTTTCTATTTTAGCAAGGGCGATTTTCATGATGTGACGATATTCATCATCGCCAAAATGTTCGTAGAGCTTACAATAATCATTATATAAATCCAACAGGCCATCAATCATTTCCTTTTTTTCATCTTTTGTCATTGTCATTTCTCGCTCACCTTTACCAGGGTTGTTTTGTTTAGCAATGATAGCAAGCTCATTTTTCTTTTGAGGAAGGAGCAGACCCAACTTTTTAATGATTCCATCTGCACGTTTAGCATCGGCAATCAAAGTCAGTTCTTCTTCATGCGCTTCAAGCCATTCACCATCAGAGATTCTTGATAACTCATAGATTACATCCTCCCAGGCATTTTCCTTATAGCGCCAAATTTCCGTTCGATAGCCGATAATCTTGAAATAATCCTGTTCATATCCATCCACTTGGACCAAGTCACCTAATAAAAATTTATATTCAATATCGATTTGCTCTTTCGGATAAAGGATTTCTCCTTCATATTCATTTATCGATTGCAATGTTTTTTCGATATAAAGACCTTCACTATAGTTCACTTCATACACATAAGCACCATCGAGAAATTTTACATCGGTTATATTCCCGACTGTCCCATACATTGTTATTACGACTGTATCGCCTAATTTAAATTTCGGCTGTTTTTTTTTGCCCATAAGAGACATCCCCCAATATGGTCCTTATCGTTTGATTAGTAAATTATATGCACAAACAAACATGGAGGTTAATGGAATTAAGCGGGCATTTTGCTCATTTAGCTAATTAACCGGCCCATTTATTTAAGGGCACTGCAACCAAAAACCGCCTCATTTAATGAGACGGTTCGTAGTGGGGATAGTGAGCGTCACTTTCGTTCCTTCGTCGGGGACGCTCTCAATTTGGAATTTTCCTTTTAATTCCTCCATTATCTGAATGCATGTCGCTACACCTAATCCGTTTCCATCCGGTTTGGTGGTATAAAAGGGCATACCGATATTTTTTAAATTCTCGGGACTTATACCTTTTCCATCATCACTGATCACTAATCTTATATATTGGGAGATGGAATCGTGATTCAGTTCAATCTGCCCCCTTGCTTCGATGGCTTCACATGCATTATTCAAGACATTCAAGAGAACCTGCCTTAACCGGTTCCTGTCTGAATAAACAATGACGGATTGTGTCATGCCATTAATTATTCTTACATGAGAACTCGGAATTGAGGGAGTATAGGTATCCATAATTTCATCAAGGAAATCCTTTAAATCGATTTTCTCCCATTCCAGTTGATGCGGTTTTGCCAAATCAAGAAGTTGAGTTACAAATACATTGACCCGATCCACTTCATGAAGCATGACATCGCTATATTTTTCTATCAATGATTTATCATGATCCTGGCTCTTCAATAATTGGAAAAAACCCTTTATTGTCGTCAATGGGTTCCTGATTTCATGGGCGACACCGGCAGCTAGCTGGCCTACATATTTCAATTTTTCCGTACGGACGATTTCCTTCTCACGATCTTCTATCGTTTCCATCATTCTTAAAAAGGCAAGGTTCAATTTTTCCATTTCCTCGAAGCTTCTTTTATCGGAAATGATGAATTCCTTTCCACCTATGAAATCCTCTGTCGCTTCGACAAGTTCTTGAACTGGCCGAACGAGGCTCTTTGTTAGTAAATAGACAGCCAGAATGATAGAAACAAAAACGATGCTGTAGATGGTCAGGTACCGTGTCAATAGGTCATTCAAAGGCTGAAACACCTGCTTCTTATCAGCACCCACAACAACAAACCATTTATTCTCTGTTTGGGCTATCGTATGGACAGGCTTGATGGAATATATTTTTTCCCCATTCTCTGCACTGTACAAATCATCCGATAACGAAGCTTCCATCAGCTTATCTTTTGTTAATCCCATTTCTCTCAAGGCAGAATCCTGCATAATGCCATGTGGGTCTTTTTTCGAAATCATGATGCCTTCCTGGTTGATCATGAAAAAGTTCACTGGGTATTTATCACTAATTTCATCAGCTTTTTTTTCCATCATCTCCCACAACCCTTCCAAACGGAAAGCTGTGGATACGACTCCGATCATTTCCCCTGCATGATCATATACCGGCGTACTCAGAGCTATAATCGGTTCTGAGAAAGCCCGGGTTTTATATACGTCTGAAAGGAACTCATGACCTTCTATTGCCTCTTTGAACCATATTCTCTTCGCGAGGTTATCCCCGATCATTTTATTGGATGTATCTGCAATGACATTGCCTTCCATATCCAAATGCATAACTCCGTAATAATTTCCTTTTGCATCGATAAACTTTTTTAGTTCATCTGACTTCTCTTCTTTTGAGTGGCCAGGATTGATGATTGCAGAATTTGCACTCATTAATTTCACATCACTGATCCGTTCGTTCAAATAGCTGTATGTTTCATTTACAATATTCAGTGAACCTGCATTCAGGGCATTTTTTGCTTCCTTCTCCAGAAGGGAGCGTTGTGACCCATAGGATATGATTCCCAAAATCAGAAGAGGAACACTTGCAATAAGTAAAGAATAAAGCAAAATTCGGGTTTGAAGGCTTTTTAACATCCTTCCGATCCTCCCTATTCCTGATCTCCCAATATGAGCCCTTCTTCTATTTGGACATACTGTTCCCACGCTTGATCGAAGACTGACATACTTTCGAGATAATCTACATTCAATTCTAAATAACTGCTCAGTTCATTATAATCAGTCGATTGTTTTGGGAAGCCATGATCCTCATAGGCATAATTGGCAAATTTAGTGATTGCATCAATTTCCTTTGGTTGTCGAAATTTCATTAAATATAAATAAAATGGTCTCATGATGTCGAGCCCCCCCTAAAATAACTATGATTTCTGCTTTAATATATCGGAAACTTTCGCTTCCGTCCACTTTTTTAAAAAACAATTTGGTTTTTTCTTCCTCATTTTATGAAATCCACGATTTTTCAACACAAAACGCATTCGTTTTATTACGGAATTACACTAAAATATCGTCTCTTTCCTTAAAACGGAATTTTTTTTATTTTTACGATATCGTTCTAAATATGTTCGATAAAGGAGACGAAGTTCTTCAACTGGTATCAATCAATGCCCAAGTCCTATAATAAACATGCGGGGCACGGACTGTCATTCCGCATGAAGGATGACGGAATGACTTCAAAAATCTTCAATTTCCCGCAGGCTATAGTTTTCTGAAAGGAAAAATCAAATCCCCTTCATCGATAGAAATAGTGGTTTACACTGTTCTGTCTAAAATGAGGGGATTTATTCATTCATATATGGAACAATTTATTGCTTTTGTTTGCTGTAAAAAATCCAGTCTTTTCACTATCGCCTTACACCTCTTACGAATAGTATGAAGAACATATTACTCACGAGTAGGATTTTCACGATGAAGTTCTTGATAATGATATGCTTTCATTGCATCTGGAGAAATAGGGAATTTCTTTTCGGTACTCTTCCCAGCCATCAAACACCTTGCTATTACTTTTCCCTAATAGTTTATAAAACATTTTTTTAGATGGCTATCTGAATCCGCACGATCAATGGCTATTTCCCCCATTCTCATTGGGATTGGAAATAACCTTAAAAGGGAATTTCAATAGACGTATCCCTTAAATGAAGGTCGCTTTTTAAAATTGGAATTTATCAGCAGTTATATTGTGATAGGGCATTATAAGCTTTTCCCTATTCATAGCTCATTGTCCCTATTTCAACTTCAATTACTCATCATACGCCTTCTGTTCCCAAGCTGTATCATATCAATAACTCCAACCCCAGATCATACATAGTATTGTACCGAAGACAGTAATTAGAGCTAGGAATATAGCGCAATATAATGTCATAAAAATTGATTTGCTATCATCAGTTTCACGAGCATGCATAAACACAACTAGTTGAACAGCTGCTTGTATGAATGCTGTCAATATAAAAATCGTCATGCCTGTTGCTTTTGACATATTGAAGAAGTAAACCAAAATAGCTACAAACGTCAAAATCAATGAAAATACAAAACCCCATACTTGCTTAGCCGGGAATAATTCCTTCATGTTCATGTCATCCCTTTCATGTAGATAAAGGTGAAGATGAAGATCCAAACGATATCTAAGAAATGCCAGTAAAGAGAGAAAATGAAAGATTTATTGGCTGTTTCAGGTGTCAACCCGCGTTTTTTCACTTGAAGGATAATAAATAACCCCCAGAAAAGCCCTAATGTAACATGTGCTCCATGTGTCCCTAATGTTGTAAAAAGCATCGATGTAAATGCACTAGTTTGCAGTGTAGCTCCTTCGCGATAATAGGTAATGAACTCAGTAATTTCAAATCCTATAAATCCTAATCCAAGAAGGAGAGTGATTACGAAAAATGTCAACATAGCTTCCTTGTTGCCAATTCGCATGGCATGAATTCCAAGCCCGATGACAAAACTGCTTGTTAAGAGCAAGAATGTTTCAGCAAGTACTGGAGTGATTTCAAATAATTCTGCTCCTGCAGGTCCATTACCCGTACGATCAACTAATGTAAAATATGATGCAAAGAGTGTTGCAAAAAGCATAATTTCGGCTCCAAGGAAAATCCAGAAGCCTAAAATATTTAGACGATTTTGTTCTGTACTATATTCAAGAGGTTGCGAGTGATCTATTTCCATTTATTAACACCTCCGAATTTTGCTTCTGTCTCTTTAATTTCTTCTACAGAAATGTAATGCCCATGATCAATTTCGAATGAACGATGAGCCATGCAAACAAAGATACCGATTAACCCAATAATCGCAAGAAACCATATGCTGAATACTAACGCAAATCCAAAGACAAAGAAGATACAGGACAGGATAAACGGTCCCCCGCTGTTATTGGGCATATGAATTTTTTCATAGTCACCCTTGAATAATTCATGACCATTATATTTAGCATCCCAAAACGTTTCCCTTGAGTTCACTTGTGGAATAATAGCAAAGTTATATTCTGGTACTGGATTATGAGTAGCCCATTCAAGGGAACGTGCATCCCACGGATCATCACTAACATTTCTTGGAGCATGGCGAATGCTATAGTAAATCGTATATACGATTAATACAAAGCTGATTGCCATTAAAGCTGCCCCGATAAACGAAATCATATTCAATGGTCCAAATCCAGTCGATTCAGAGTATGTGTACATACGACGTGCTTGACCATCTAAACCCGTAATATACATAGGGAAGAATGCTAAGCAAAAACCAATGGTTAGAAACCAGAACGCCCATTTCCCAATCCTTTCATTCAACATGAAACCAAACATTTTCGGCCAGTAGTAAGTTCCGGCACCAAGCACAGCAAATACTACACCCGGAATAATGACATTGTGGAAGTGAGCTACTAAAAACATTGTATTATGGTATTGATAATCCGCCGCTGACATCGCAAGCATAACCCCGGTAACTCCACCGATTGTGAAAAGAGGTATGAAACCTATTGAATAAAGCATAGGTACGGTAAATCTGATTCTGCCTTTCCACATCGTGAACAACCAGTTAAAGATCTTGATTCCAGTCGGGATAGCGATTACCATCGTTGTAATCGAGAAAATACTATTAACATATGCTGCTTGCCCCATTGTAAAGAAATGGTGCGTCCAAACGAAGAATGAATATATAGAGATAAATACCATTGAAGCAACCATTGATCGATATCCATATAGGTTACGTCGTGAAAAGGTTGGGATAATCTCACTAAAAAGACCAAATGCAGGCAAAATTAAGATATAAACTTCAGGATGTCCCCAAACCCAGAACAGGTTAGCCCAAAGCATATCCATACCGCCATCAGTCATTGTGAAAAACTTGGTTGCGAATAGTCGATCCATTGTTCCCATGATCAGCGCCACTGTTAATACAGGGAATGCGAAAATGATAATAACGCTTGTGACTAAAGCAGACCATGTAAACATTGGCATTTTCATTAATGTCATACCGGGTGCTCTCATTTTAACAATAGTCGTCAAAAAGTTAATCCCCGTCATTAATGTACCTATTCCGGCTATCTGAATACCAATCATATAATAATTCGTTCCAACATGCGGGCTAAATTCATTACCTGCAAGCGGGAAATAAGATGTCCACCCTGCATCAGGCGAACCACCAATTACAAAAGAGATGTTGAATAGCATCGCACCCATAAAAAATAACCAGAAACTTACGGCATTTAGACGTGGGAATGCTACATCTCGGGCTCCAATTTGTAATGGCACTACGAAATTCATTAAGGCCATAATGTACGGCATCGCCATAAAGAGAATCATCACAACCCCATGTGTTGAAAAAATTTCATTATAGTGCTGTGAATCTAATAATTTGTTATCCGGTACGGCAAGTTGCGCACGCATCATCACAGCATCTACCCCGCCACGAAATAGCATTAGCAAAGCAGATATTAGATACATAATACCTATTCTTTTATGATCGACGGTTGTTAGCCAGCCACTCCATAAAAAAAACCATTTTTTAAAGTGGGTTAAACCAACAATGATCAAGAGAACAGTAACACCAATGGCCACCATTGATGAGTAAATGACGGGACTAGGATTAGGTATAAGAAATCTAGAAAAAAAACCCATACTTTTGTGTTTCCTTTCTGAAAATATTTTTCTCGAGATAGACTAAGCAATTATTCATGATTGTGTACTGATTTTTCTTTACTATTACTTGACTTATGATCATGTTCCATATGTTCGCCTTTTGAATTCGCGTTAGAGTCACTTGCGCCATGATGATGTCCAGCATTTTCACCTTCTGGAGCTGGTGAGAAGTCTAAATGAGTTCCAGTAAACGTTAACTGTCCTTCATGACCCGGTTTTAATAATTCATTGAATCTTACTTCAGTAATGGGTTTCGCAGTTTCTTTAACTTCCTTTACCCATTCATCAAACTTATCTTGAGACATCGCTTCGACGTGGAACATATTTTCAGCGAATCCTTTCCCACTAAAGTTTGCATTTCGTCCCATCATTTCCCCTGATTCGTCCGCTGCTAAGTGTAATGTGGTCACCATGTTAGACATGGCATATTTTTGACCGCCAAGTTGTGGAATCCAGAAACTCGTGATAGGCCCGAATGAATAAAGTTTAAATTCAAGTGGTCGATTTGTTGGAATATACAAGTAGTTAACTGTCTCGATATCGTTTTCTGGATAACTAAAATGCCACTTCCAGTCTGATGACGAAGCGTAAATAACTAATGGATCTTGACCCTTGTACCCTTCCGGAGTGGCTTCCACTTTATTGTTGGAAATTACAGAAACTACGGAGAAGAAAATGACGATTAAAATTGGGACCCCAACAATAATCGTTTCAACAACATGATTCCCTTCAATGTAGGGTGGTTCATAATCTTTAGGTAGTTTAGAGTCACGGTATTTCGTTAACACAAAGACTAAAATAGCACAAACAACTATAACAATAACCGCCATGATCGCAATTGATAGCCAAATCACATTGGCCTGCGTTTGGGCTTGAGGTCCTTTAGGGTCTAAGACCGCTAATGATTCACAGCCAGAAAGCACATTGACGATGGTAGAAAGAATAGCTAATGTAACCCATTTTATTTTCATATATGTACCCTTTCTTTTAAGATTCATTTCTAAGTTATCCACAAAAAATGAAGTTATCCCAAAAAATGCTTATTAAGAATGGTAATTTCTCACAATCATACTTATAGGCGGGATATATATATGAATTCATTTGGGGAATGTTCAGAGAAACAGGTAATCTAAATACCTACTTGCTTTGAAAAGAAATTTGAATATGTGAGGAGAAGATACTGCATGGATTTTTTTATTCCTAGTGGTCAAAGTACGGGAGTGAAGATGAAGATTTAAAATGGTTGAGAATTGTCCTTGATAGGGGTTGGCTGCACTATTGGTACTGGATTTTTTCTTGGACCGGCCATTGATATAAAATAACAGGCCCTTCAATTTTCCTTTCCTTTACAACAGCCGCAGGGATTTTAATTTTGTACGATTGGTCTTTCATTATTATTTCTGCTCTTCGTATTTTGAAAATAAAATTTAGTTGTTTTAACAGTGCTTTTTCATCTACCCTAATACCCTTTGAAGAAATTTAAAAAGACCTCTCCAAAAGAGGCTTCCAAAATAATATATCTCAATATACCGTTTGCTTCCTTCAGAATTCCGCGTCACTAATAATGCCTTCACTGTTCGAGATGTGCACCCTATCGACCGCACCGCCGGGCGCACAGAAAAACCTCACCAAAAAAAGTAGATGATGAGGTAACTTCTAATTATTTTTTATTTCCCAAAATCAAAATAATTCCGCTTTAACAACCGCTTCATCTTCAATAACTCGTCATACGTCGTCTGTTTCCCTAACTCTTTCGTATCAATTAAAAACAGCTGGTCTTCAATCTCTTTAGTCGTTTCATCACTCTGAAATAGCGCATGGCAATTATCACAATAGAACGATGGCGTTTCATCAATTTCAACCGCTCTCGATCCATCTGGCAACTCCCAAAACACTGTATCGGTTACCGATTGTAATGTTCCGACCTCACACCATGGACACGTCTCCATGCTATTCATCCCCCTTAGGAGTGCTCTTTTTTTGCTGTGCCTGGAATTTCTTTTCTTTTAACAAATCTCGCTTTTCACGTTTGTTCTTCAATGAAGCATGCTCTGGGTTGGTCACGTAATTTTCCCGTCGGTTCATTCGCTTCAGCCCTTCAGGCACTAAATTGAATTGTTTGTCGTTCATTAAACCAGATACACCTATATCTGACTGTTTTTCTTCCATATCAGGATATACCCTTTTGAAATAATCATCTGCAAGTCCTGGTGTATATTGCTCAGGTTCAGGATATGTGGTTATCACACCTTCAAAATTGCGCAGTACTGTTTTTGTTGGAGATTGTGAAAGGATATAATTCGGCTGCAGGGTGATTTTCCCTCCCCCTCCTGGTGCATCGACGACGAAGGTAGGCACTGCATACCCGGATGTATGGCCCCGGAGCCCTTCGATGATTTCAATTCCTTTTGAAATGGGTGCCCTGAAATGTCCGATTCCTTCCGAGAGGTCGCACTGATAGATATAGTAAGGGCGGACACGGATCTTAACAAGATCATGCATCAGCTTTTTCATGATTGCGACACTGTCATTTATCCCCGCTAAAATAACTGCCTGGTTACCTACAGGTACACCCGCATCGGCAAGCATCTCACATGCTTTCTTTGACTCTTCGGTAATTTCTATCGAGGTATTGAAATGAGTATTCAGCCAAACCGGGTGATATTTTTTTAAAATGGCACATAAATTTTCAGTGATTCTTTGAGGAAAAACAACCGGTGCCCGTGTACCTATCCTGATTATTTCAACATGAGGAATTTCCCTTAAGTTTTTGAGGATATATTCAAGGATCGTGTCATTGATCAATAATCCGTCCCCGCCGGAAATAAGGACATCCCGAACTGCCGGTGTGTCACGTATATAACCAATTGCTGCGTCCAATTGTTTTTTTGGCACGCCCATGCCAATTTGGCCTGAAAAACGTCTTCGCGTACAATAACGGCAGTACATGGAACATTGATTCGTCACCAAAAAAAGAACGCGATCAGGATATCTATGGGTCAATCCCGGTACAGGGGAGTCCTCATCCTCATGCAGGGGGTCTTCCATGTCATATTTGGTTTTATGCATTTCTTCCGAGATTGGGACCGATTGCATTCTGATTGGACACCTTGGGTCATCTTTATTCATTAACGAAGCATAGTATGGGGTGATATTCAATGGAATGGTTTTCGTGGAAATCCTCACGCCTTCCTCTTCATCCGGAGTCAGGTTTATCACTTTTTTCAAATCATCAACTGTTCGGATCGTATTTGTAAGCTGCCACAGCCAGTTGTTCCATTGTTCTTCGGTTACATCTTTCCATAGCTCTATATCTTTCCAATTGCGGTCTGGCTTATATAAGTCAAATAACATGGTTATACCTCCTGAGTTATGATAGTAGTATTAAATGCAAGAAGGATGCCAAAATGACCCAAAAATTCGAATGCCCATAAAAAAAACCGGACTGCAGGCTGCATCCGGATTTTTTCCATCAAATATGTTTTTTTATTTTATATTGCAAGGTCTGTCTTGGAATTTGCAATAGCTTCGATGCTTGGAAAACGTTACCGTTCGTTTGAAGAAGGGCCTCGGTAATCAATTTTGTTTCCATCTCAATCATGGCCTCACGAAGGGGAAGTATTTTTTCGGATGGGTTGCGCTTCTTTAAAAACTGGGGCAAATCTTCAAGATTCAATACATCATTCTCCGTATGGTTCATCATGAATTCTATCGTATGTTTAAGTTCCCTTACATTTCCAGGCCAGTCATATTTCCGAAAAAAATCCTTTGTCTTCTCATCCATGCCTTTTATGGATAGTCCTAATTTACTGTTAAATATAGATATGAAATGTTCAGAAAGAAGCTCTATATCATCAATCCGCTCCCTTAGCGGAGGCAGCTCGTAGCTCAATACGTTCAATCGGTAAAATAAATCCGGCCTTAGCCTATTTTCCGATACGGCCTTTTTCGGATCAATATTCATCGCTGCCATGATCCTGACATTCACCTGTACACTTTTTGTGCCACCTATCCTCCTGATGAACCCATCTTCAAGCACGCGCAGAAGCTTTGCCTGCAAGTCAATCGGCATCGATTGCAATTCATCCAAAAACAAGGTTCCGCCGTTGGCCAATTCAAACAATCCCTGTCGCTCCACAGCACCAGTGTAGCTTCCTTTTGCCGTACCGAATAGAAGCGATTCCAATAAACTTTCTGGTAAGGCCGCACAATTTTGAGCGATGAAAGGTTCATTACTGCGGCTCGATTCCTGGTGGATGCTTTGAACAAAAAGCTCTTTTCCTACACCGCTTTCCCCATAAACCAATACCGATGAGGTGGAGCGGGCAGCCTTTTTACCTTGGGATATCAAACTTTTAAACCCCTTATCACTTGTCAGGATTTCAGTGAAAGAATACAATCCGCCGTTCCCAGTCGTTTTCCTTTGAGGACTTTTGATTGTCTTGAGCGAGCTTTCCAGATCAGCTAACCTTTCCGATAATTGCTTCAAGCTTGAATAATCCTTTGCAATCTCGATTGCACCTATCATAAACCCATCTACATATATGGGTAGAGTAGTATTTAGCGTCTCAATGATACGCCCATGAGCATTTACATACGATTGACTATAGTTATAGATTGGTTTTTCATATTTAATGACCCGGAGTAACGTCGATGATTTGTGATTCAAAGAAGGGAACGCTTCAAGCAACGGTTTCCCGAGCACTTCACTTCTTTTCATCCCATCATGATTGGCGGCCACTTCGTTATAAAAGATGGTCTGTCCTTTTGGATCTATCACATGAATGCCTTCATCAATGGTTTCTAATATCGCTTCCAACACTTCACTTGTATTAAAAAATTCACTAGGCAAGCTATCCCTCCTCAATACCTTCTTGCTAGATGTATATGAGGAAATGCCAAAAACTTGTCATGAACCGCCTAAAAATGAGCATTCAACTAAAGTTTTTCACCCAAAGATTCATATCTTCCAGCTTATCAAAGATATAACAATTATTGGCCAAACGTCCGCGGTACGAGTATCCATGCTGATGCAATGCAGCATTCATGCCGAAAGAGAGCGACCGGGCAATCGAATAGATACAATAAATGCCGTGTGAAATAAGATAGTCCTCAAGCGCGGAAATCAATTGTTTCATCAAGCCGTACTGCCGATGTTCCGGCAATGTCGCACAGTCAGTGATTTCTGCATTATGGTAAAAGGAATTAATTTCTGCGGAAGCAGCACTGACGATCCTCTCTTCATGGACATAAATATAAAAAACCGTTCCCATTTCCATGCACTTTTTCACATAAACCGGATCATTCATGGGTGTGGGATACACCTCGAAAACCTTCCCATACAGTTGGGCCAGCTGAAGTGCATCTGCCACTTCAGCTTTACGTCCTTGATAGGCTGACGGCGGTTCATCCAGTCCGGATTTAACCGGCAGCATCTGAACATCGGTAAGGATTTGATCTTCCCTTTCCCATTCAGCACTATTGCGCCTTTCATTCCGGTTATATTTAACAAGGAAGAAACAATCGCTTCCCAAAAAGAATTTATCGATGCTTCCTTCATATAGGAAGCCCTGAGCAAGCAATGCCATAACGTTTTCCTTGCGGGACTTGAAGATGATTTTTTCTGCTGATATGCTTTTAGCCACCTTCAAGGTTTCCTCCACGCATTCTTGAAAATGCCCTAGATAATCATCAACCCTGATTCGCTTATTAAAATGGTCGATCGTAATATGTATGGTGCACATTGGCTTTCGAATTCTTTTTTCGATGATTCCAGCCTCCATTTGTCCCGCTCCTTTCACATCTTCGAAAATTGTTGCGAAAGGCCTGACCCTTCCCGGATCAGACCTTGGAAAAATGATTATTCCTGGTCCACCCCACACCATTCAATAATGGTCAAAGCGATGATTTCCGCAACTTCCAACATTTTATCAACCTCTATATATTCGTTCGAATCATGGGCCATCTTCGTTTCCCCTGGTCCAAACACAACGACGGGGGTAGAACCAACTGATGAAAGATACCCTCCATCCGTCGCCCATGGTGAAGCTTCGACAAGCGGTTCTTCGCCGACCACTTTTTCATAGTATGTGCCAATTGTCTTCATGAGCGGGTGATTGATTTCGAGATTGCCAGGCAGCCACCTGGCCCCAAACCATTCTAATTCAATAGGTCTTTCTTTGAACCATGCATCACTCTCGTTTAAAGCATCTATTCGCTCCTTCAGCGATTTTTGTGCATCTTCCATGGTTTCTGTAGGGGCGATGCCGAATCTTCCTTCCAGGACGGCTGTATCCGGCACGGAGGAAGGCCAATTCCCGCTTTGAATGCTACCAATATTGATTGGAATGGGGATAGGGACATTTTTATAGAGTGAATGACGGAGTGACTCATTCCGTTCTTGTTCAAGCATCTTGATTTCTTTCATTACAACAACTGCTTTATCAATTGCACTGACTCCTTCATACCTAGTGCCTCCATGTGCAGACTTGCCTTTTATTCTCAGTCGAAACCACATCGAACCTTGCTGTAATGGGAATAGTTTCATATTTGTAGGTTCCGGAATGATTGCACCATCAGCTTTATACCCGCGTATGACTGCCGCAAGTGTGCCGGCACCACCGCTTTCCTCTTCAATCACACTCTGAAATATCAAATCCCCCTTCAATTGGATTCCAGATTCGACGATCGCTTCAATGGCCAGCAATAAAGATACATTGCCGCCTTTCATATCCGTCGTTCCCCGCCCGAAAACTTTCCCGTCCATCAACTTGCCGCTATAGGGTTCATCATGCCATGCTGCATGATCACCTTCAGGAACTACATCAATATGTCCGTTTAAAATAAGGGATTTCCCCTTGCCTGTTCCTCTTCTAATGGCCACAAGGTTCGGATTTCCTTTAAAATCCCTGCGGTCGCAATAAAAATGGGGATGTTTTCTTAATTGTTCATCCCCGATTTCCCATAGGTCTATTTCCAGACCAAGTTGTCTGCACTTCTCGACCACTATTGCTTGTGCACTTCCTTCTTGGCCCCTTTTGCTCGGTTCCTGAACCAGTTTTTGCAAAAGCTGAACCCCATTCATCCGATGTTCATTCAGCCATGTTCTTATTTTTTCCTCATACATATCCATTCTCCTCTCTCATTCTTTTAATTTTTGGATATTTTCAGAGACGGTAAACGAGGCTTCGGTCCGATTCCTGATTTCCTCAATGCTGGACGTATCAAATACATCAGTTAATAGGAGGCCCTCCGAAGTTACGGAAAACACGCCTAATTCGGTGATGATCATATGTACGCATTTTTGGGCTGTTAACGGCAACGTACATGTTTTGACTAATTTAGACATGCCCGCTTTATCGTTATGTTCCATCAAGACAATGACCTTTTTTGCCTTTGCAGCCAGTTCCATTGCACCGCCCATGCCTGGCACCCGCTTTCCCGGAACAATCCAATTAGCGAGATCCCCCGCTTGACTTACTTGAAGTGCTCCTAGAATCGTGATATCCACCCTGCCGCGGCGTATCATTCCAAATGCAACGGTACTGTCGCAGTAAGAAGCCCCGGCTCTAATGGTGATCGGCAATCCCCCAGCATTGCAAAGATGCGCATCTTCCTTCCCCGTTTCAGGAGTACTGCCAATTCCCACAAGGCCATTTTCTGCATGAAACATCACTTTATGATCATCCCAAAGATGATTCGGTACAAGTGATGGAATGCCAATTCCCAAATTGACCAGCATCCCATCGCTTATTTCTGCTGCTGCCCGTTTCGCTATTCTGTTTCTATCCCCTGTTCCCAAACCCATTTCCAATCGACTCCTTTTGATGGAATGATATAATCCACAAAGGCCCCCGGTACAATGATGTTCTCTGGATCCAAAGTGCCCAGCGGAACGATTTGCCTGACTTCGACTATAGTGATCTGTCCGGCCGCAGCAACGATTGGATTCGTATTCCTGGCACTTTTATCGAATAGAAGATTTCCATAAGGATCAGCCATTTCTGCGTAAACAATGGCGATATCTGCAGTTAATGCCGATTCCACCAGATAATTTTTCTTGCCTAGCTTTACGGTTTGCTTGCCTTCCCGGACGATATCGGCTTCCATTCCAATATCGGTCAATATTCCGCCGAGTCCCATCCCTCCGGCCCGGATGCGTTCGACAAGTGTCCCTTGCGGACAGAACTCCACTTCGAGTTCACCATTGTTCATTAATAGTCCTGCATTGGGATTGGAACCGATATGGGAAACGATGACTTTTTTCGCTCGGCGCTGGGTGACCAGTTTTCCGATTCCGATATTTGGGAAACCTGTATCGTTCCCAATCAAGGTTAAATCCTTAATACCTGATTCCAAAATCACATTGATCAATCCCGGAGGCGTCCCTATGCCACCGAATCCCCCAAATAGGATGGACTGTTTATCTTTAAAGTGATGGCGGACATCTTCCAAACGACAAATCTTCTGGAATGTATTTTCCACCACTATGACTCACTTCCTTGTTGTGATGATCGTTTACCTATCGATTCATTAAATTGCCCAAAGGTTATATCGACCCTCATTAACAATTCAGCACACTCCTCTTCCGATATCGTTAGCGGCGGGGAGATGATGAGGGCTGCCCCGGTTACACCGTCAAGGCCTGCAGCTGCGGGATAAAGAAGGATTCCGTTCCTCATTCCCAATTCAATGATTTCATTGGTCACATCTGCATCCTTCGGAAATGGGGCCTTCGTTGCTTTATCCAGGACAAATTCGATGCCAATCAATAAACCTCTCCCGCGTATATCACCGATAAAGGAATACTTCCCTGCCAACTTTTTCAAGCCCCTAATCAGGTAATTCCCCCTGTCGGCTGATTTTTCGACAAGTTCATTCCTTTCGACATAGTCTAAAACCGCCAAAGATACCGCACACGATAACGGATTTGCACTTAAAGTATGACCTCCTATAATTGACTTCGATCCTTTCATTATGGGTTCCATCACGTTTTTGGTCATTACTGCCGCCGCTATTGGGGTATACCCCCCACTCATACCTTTACCTAATGTCACGATATCAGGTTCCACATCCCAATATTCGGAAGCAAGCATCTTACCGGTACGTCCAAATCCGGTCATTACTTCATCCGCAATGAATAAAATATCATTCTCTTCGCAGATTTTCTTGAGTTTTTGAAAATAACCGTCAGGAGGAACAATGGCCCCTCCGGCTGCGCCGATAACAGGTTCTGCAATGAACGCCGCTATATTTTCACTGCCAATGCGCCGGATTGATGCTTCCAATTCCGAAGCACAGGCCATTCCGCAAGTATGTTGGTCAAGTTGAAGTGGACATCGGTAACAATATGGAGGAGATACAGAAGGATATGATTCAAGCAAAGGAGTAAAGCGTTCCCGGCGAATCGGATGTCCAGACATTGAAAGAGCTCCCATCGTGATGCCATGGTAGCTCATCCATCTCGATATGATTTTCTGTTTCTTTGGCTTCCCTTTTTCCTGCCAATGCTGAATGGCAATTTTTAATGCCGTTTCAGTCGCCTCGGAGCCGCTGTTTACAAAAAAGCTGTATGTCAGTTCCCCTTTGGTCAATTCTGCAATTTTTCCGGCAAGTTTCTCTGCAGCATCGCTGGTAAATTGGGAACGATACACAAACGAAACCTGTTGAGCCTGTTTTACCATCGCCTCAATGATTTCCTGGACTCCATGGCCAATATTGGCTGTAACGGCACCGGAAGAAGCATCGAGATAATCCTTTCCATTTTTATCGTATAAAAACACTCCCTGACCATGACTGATAGTCGGGTAGGCTCCTCCCAGGACCGGTTTAATCAATGAAGACTGCTCCATAAGCCCGCACACTCCTTCTCTTTAAAAACAAATGCCATATAATAAAGTGTATGTCCAGATGAAGGTAATCTTGCTAAGGAAATTGGCCTAAGCATGTATACGGATAATTTCTTGGTTTCATGGAGATTTTCCAAAAATGGCGACAAAAAAAGTGTATCCGCGAGAGATACACTTTTTTCTTACAATACGCTATTTAGTTTTTCTTCACGAATGGATTCCAAAAAACTTTCATCCTTTAAAACAGCCAACACATTTTTATAAAAAGCCGTTTTATCGATATTTGAAGTATGTACATATTCATACTCTTTTAAAGACGGATGACGCAAAACATTTTTCATGCAGGAATGACAAACTTTTTTAGTTCCTAACTTATAGTAGTTCAAGTTACTTGCATCCCCGTTAGAAGTGTCTTCGTTACAAACGGAACATGTATGGCTCACACGGCCTTTTTTATTATACTCGGCCAAAGCCCCTTCTAAACGAATGGATGCTGGAATTGTTAATAACACATAATCACCTTTTCTATTTTAAATCTCTTAGTATTATATCAGAAAAATAAAGAATTTGAACTATTAGACTCATATTCCCTAAGAATGCTTGTAAAATAGGACAATTTCCAGTACTGACAAGAGGAAAGACTCCTAATATACACCATAATGAAAACCATATACATACCCCTAACAGATGAAAACACCGTCCATTTTTTGAACGGCGTCTTCAAACTGTTCATGGATGGATCTGGATCGTCGCTTTTCCGTTCTTCACTTTCATTACTGCTTTTGAACCAACCGGCACAGTTACAAAAGGATGAACATGACCAAAGTTGGCATTAGCGATCACGGGTATGCCATTTATCTCCTTTTTGGCGGCGATGATTTCCTGCAAAGCATATTCAGTCATTCCTGAATCCTTTTGGAAACGGCCGATGACTATTCCTTTAATGCCACTTGCACCTGGCTGATGGAGCAAGGATTGTAAATCCCGGTCAAAACTGAATGGATGGCTTTCTTCGTCATCTTCTATGAAAAGGATACTGTCCTTTAAAGATGGCATGTACTCTGTACCTTGTAATAGATTGAGTGTACAAAGATTTCCCCCAATGATTGTCCCGGCAGCTTCACCTTCCTGAATGACCATGTATCCAGCATTCGGGTGGAAAGTTCGGTCATCCTGTTCCAAATGCCAAGAATCATCACTCCACGTTTCACTTGGTTCAAGATAAAAGCCTTCACTTTCAATTACAGCCTTTTTAAAATATTCCATCGTATATTCCAGACCAGCCTTCATCCCGAACGTCGAGAAATGGGGACCTGAATATGTAGTTAAGCCTGTTTTATTATAAATGGCCAATAAAATGGCGGTTATATCACTATACCCCATCAACACTTTTGGATTTTCCTTAATCAAATCATAGTCGATATACCGTAACAATTGGTTAGCGTTATACCCCCCTATGCTTGTGAAAATCCCCTTAACATTCGGATCCCTGAACGCATCATGCAAATCCTTGATCCGGTCTTCGATCGAATTAGAGAAAAAGTCATCATGGAACAAAACCGTTTTACCATATGTCACTTTAAAACCAAGCTCAGTCAATCTTTCTTCTGCCAATCTGCGTTGTTCCCCTTTGACAATCGCCAAGCTTCTAGAAGGAGCAATTACGCGAATTTCATCCCCTGCTTGTAAACGGGAAGGTTTCATATCTTTATCCCCCTAAATTAATTACATTCTGTCGTTATTTTAGCAGAAATGATTTACAAAGAAAACTAAGTCCTTTATCGTATTACATTCACCGAGCTAGTTTCTTTGAATTCTCACGCCATTCCAGATGCACAGAAATCAGGATTTAAAAAAGGAATGGCTGTGTATCGCCTGTCCCATTATCACCTAGATTTATCCATGACGATTCAGTCAGCAACCATGGAATTGGAAAAGTCCACCGTCAAACCACCAATTTCCATACATAAAGAAAAGACCAGCTTTATCAACTGGTCTTTGGGTTATTGAATTAGCAGCAGAATGAAGCACCGATGATAATCAATAGAATGAACAAGACAACGATTAAAGCGAAGCCTGATCCAAATCCGCAGCTACCGCCGCCGTATCCACCACCGCCGTATCCACCGCCACCATATCCGTACCCTGGTCCTGCACCATTTCCACCATATCCGTACATTAAGTTTCACTCCTTTTAGAATTCTGTTTTCTCTTTACACCTTACCATATGTCGATACGCCCGCCTTGGTCTGTGCATTTGCCTATTTTTTTGGATTTAAGAAAAAACTTCAATCAACACCATCTTAAGCGTTATTCATTCAATGGCTGAAATCCTACGAGTAACCATGAAAATTGTCACAAATTTATTGTGTTACTTTAAAATTGGGATATAATAAGGAAAAAACAATTCTTAGCCTCTTTAAGCTATCTCATACCTACATGGATACATAAAAGGCAATACGGGGGAACATAATTGAAAACGAAAGCAAAATCCTTCATCCCTTTCGCTGCAATCGCCACGATCCTTCTTATCAGCTATATCCTTCAAAAAGTTCCTAAAACATATGGATCAGATGATTCGATAAATGTTTATCAAAAATTCCAATCAGGCCAGCCCATTCAGTATCTCGTCATTGGTGACAGTATCGGAAGAGGATCGGGAGCTGAAAATCCTAATCGAACATGGTTCAAACAGCTAGAAAATAAGATGAATGATGCCAATGATATTCCGTTACACGGTGACTACGTGGTCCAAAGCGGATCAACAGCTTTTGAGGGCCTATTCAAGCTTTCCCAAAGAAGGAAGCATGATCATAAAGATCTGATTTTCATCGTTTTTGGTGAAAATGACCGCAAATATATGAATGTCGATGATTTTACCATGACATATGAAGCGTTAATGAGAAAGGCAAAACGGCTCCACCCTAATGCTGAGTTATTCACAATAACAGAGAGTTCCTTGAAATATGAGGAATTTGCGTCAGCCATTGGACTTTTATCCAAACATTATGGTGCTACAAATGTGGATATGCGGCCGATATTCAAAAATTCAGGATATACGGAAAAACAGCTGACCAAAGATTTGGTACATCCAAATGGGCTGGGGTATAAATTATATGCCGATGCCATTTATGAACGGTTCCTGGATAACATCAAACAAGAGAAGGCTGTAGCGGTTCTTCCAACTAAGCTGCATGCCCGTTCCGGTTTTGAATTATCGGAAATTGACCACTATGAAAAAATGAGCGGTTTCCGGCCAATGGGCGGCTATTTCACTAGTAGTGAAAAGGGCAGTGTGATTCAATATACCTTCAAAGGGAGTATGCTTGGTGTGAAACTGCTTAGAAGTCCTGATGGCGGGGAAGTGAATGTATGGATTGACGGAAATGAAATCACGACTTTGAATACATGGTGGCCATTTGCCCGTGAAAGATATTTATTTGTCACTAATGGACTTCGCCCCGGTTCACATACTGTCCGTTTTGAGGTGACTGGCAGGACTAAAGCAATGGACCTGACCGACATTCCATATGTCCGGATCGCGTCAATCATCACAGATTGAATATTACTCAATAAATAACCCCCTATCATAATCTGATAGGGGGTTTTCCAATCACTCAAAAAGCTTTTTATATTCCCCGTATCCCTCTTTTTCAAGATCTTGGAGCGGGATGAACCTTAATGATGCAGAATTGATGCAATAGCGTAATCCTGACGGTCCCGGCCCGTCATTGAAAACATGTCCCAGATGAGAATCGGCAGTTTTTGAGCGGACCTCGATCCTTCTCATACCATAACTCGTATCGAGATTTTCCACCACTTCCTCTTCTTTAAGCGGTTTAGTGAAGCTTGGCCAACCGCAGCCTGAATCGAACTTTTCCTTTGAAGTGAAAAGAGGATTGCCTGAAACGATATCCACATATAATCCTTCCTCCTTCAAATTCCAATATTCATTGTTAAAGGCTGGTTCCGTTCCATTATTTTGCGTGACTTCATATTGAATCGGAGTAAGTTTCTTTTTTAATTCTTCTTTACTTTTCATTTTTTTCCCCCCAGTGATGTTGTATAAATGCTTTACGTCCTGAGCCAGTCGAATATCTTTCATAATGTTCAGGTTGCTTTTTATAGTAATGCTGGTGGTATGTCTCGGCTGGATAAAACGTTTTGGCCGGTATAATCGGGGTTACGATCGGTCCGGAAAACTTCCCGCTCGCCTGCAGCTTGGCTTTGGATGCTTCTGCAATTTCACGTTGGTTTTCGTCATGATAAAAAATGGCCGTTTGATAAGAACTTCCCCGGTCATAAAATTGCCCGCCAGGATCTGTCGGATCAATTTGCTGCCAAAATAACTCAATTATCTTCTCATATGGATATACGTTTGGATCAAAGGTGATCTGAACAGCTTCATAATGTCCCGTGGTTTCAGAACAAACCTCTTTGTACGTGGGATTTTCCGTAGTCCCGCCTGTATAGCCCGAGATAACGGATTCGATGCCGGGCTGTTCATCGAACGGTTTCACCATGCACCAGAAACATCCACCTGCGAATGTTGCTTTCTCTAATTGCTTTGTCAATGAAAATCCTCCTTTTTTACAAACCATCCATTGAATGCATTTTAACGTTTTTATATACCCCTGTAAAATAATATGCCGAGAGCCTTTTCACGAAAATGTTACCTTTCTTTTTAAAAAGGAGACACACGCCCAAGCATGATTACATATGTTAACAACATGATGGAAAAATGAGAGGTGTTGGAAATGAGCGATAAACAATCATATCCACAAAAATCGGAAACATATGATTTACTATCGTCTTATAAAAACAGCGATTCGGAATTTCATGATTATTATTACCATAAACATTTGAAAAGTTTCGAAAATTCAACATACAGAAATGAACAAATAACTGTCCTACTGCCTGCACAAGTCCGCTTCTTACATGCTGCCCCAACAGCTCACCCATTTGATATTCATGTAAATGAAATGCGTATCCTCAAAAATTTCTCGTATAAAGAGTGCAATGGTTATTCACCACTGCCCCCCGGCAAGTACCAATTGGATATATACCGCAGCGGGCAAAACACCTCACCTCTATTAAGCTGTAAAGTGGCTCTCGAAATCGGAGCTTCCTATACCATTGCTCTAGCACCTACCGTGGCTAACGAATCGTTGAAAATTTTACCTTTCGAGGATAACCCATCTGTTCCCCCAAATGAAGCAAAGGTCCGATTCATCCAGCTTTCACATGAATTACCCTCGGTGGACATTGCGGTCAAAGGCGGAGATGTCGTCTTTGATCAACTCCATTTCAGGAAAGCAAGCGAATATCTCACTATTCATCCCATGATAGTTGACTTCGAAGTGAGGAAAGCTGGAACAAAAGAAATCGCACTCCCTTTGCCAAACAAAGCATTTCAAGAAAATACTTCCTCTACCATTTATATAATCGGATCGAATCGGGAATCATCCTCACTAGAAACCCTAACGCTCTCCCCATAAATGAATAAAAAACCAGGATGCATCGATCCTGGTTTTTTATCCATTTATTCACGATCACTGTAATGATGATGGGATGGTCAATAAAAATGAAATGTCATCATTTTTCAGATCGAATTCTTTCGCCTTCACCCTTATATCGCTTTTCAGTTCCATATCCTGTAATGACACATAAATACTTTTATCATTGGGGCTTATGCTAACCCATTCAGGCATATTATATCGCTCATTAATCAAATTCATTACATATGAAACAGGAAGGTTCATTTTACCGACTGCAATTGATTTTTGCTTAAGAATCAAATCCCCATTCTTTTGGGCAATTGGTTCAAAAGTCAATTTCATTTCCACTTCACGGTTGAAAAATGGCATTGTTCCGTATAGCTCCACCTCATCCGTTAAATACACTTCATAGTGAATGGATCCCGTTAACCCCTCTTTATCCAGATACTGGTTGATTAACCTTGTCAAATCTTCCCGATTCGTGTGAATTTGAAATTGGATATCTTCTTCGCGGCTTACTTTGGGTATCAGCTCTTTATCTTTAGTCGGCAGATTAACTAAAATCGTTACAAACAGGATGACCAGGATGTTTAAGGCTAATAGGGAAATAAACAAAGTCTTCCATTTGACATTTGTCATTCTTGGTCATCATCTCCTTTGGCACTCGCTTCCAATGTGTCCTTTCCGATAGTGGTAATATCCATATCATTATAGATTCTTGTCGCGATTAATTCATATCCGCGGTCATTTGGGTGAAAATAATCCTCGGCATAAAGCAAATCTTCTTCGGGATTCTCGAAAATGTCTGCTATTTCAATAAAATATGCTGAATCATATTCTTCAATGATCTCTTTTCCACTTTCATTCCAATCATTCATGATCATATCAAGTTCATAAAAATCTCCGAACCATTTGGAAAATGGATTGTAGACGCCTACAAGGTATATTTGCGCAGAATCATTTTCGGAACGAACCTTATCAAGTATCTGCCTTAATCTTTTTTCATACCCTATTTTTGCCGAATCAAACTGATTCAGTTCCAGATTGGAGAAATTCTGTTTAAAGACCTTCATGATATCATTTCCACCGATTGTGACGACAATCGAGTCAGCTTGCTTTATGTCCTCTTTAATCCTAGTCTTATCCAGTCTTTTCAATAGTTGGTCGGTCCTATTTCCACGTATGCCATGATTAATCATCTCAACGGAAGTAATCGATGGTTCTTTTTCCAGCTTATTTTGTAAATAAGGCAGATACCCGCCATTATCTTTACTATCACCGACACCTTGAGTCAAGGAGTCGCCAATTGACACGATTTTCACAGGGTCCGGAAAAAAGCTGGCAGGAATGGTTTCCTTTTTACTCAGCTCAACTATGCTTTTCTGCTGAACAGATGGCTGATTTGAGGCTGTTTCATTTTGACTGCAGCCTGAAATCCAAACTAGGCATATGAAAAGACAGGTGATTTTGTTCCTCATGACCCTCACCTTCCTACCCATATATTATATCATGCAGAAAACGAAAAATTGCAAACAATATACCTTCATTGTACTTCCAAAATTGAGCATTACTTACTATACAATATGAAAAACGCTGTGAATTAAAGCTAGTCCTATAAAAATTAGCATGTTACTTAGCATGTAAAATCATTCTTCACTACCGCTGTTTCTTCAAAAACTTATTGCTCATTTTCACCATCGATAAAGCCCGGTAATTAAGAAGGATGAAAACAGAAAGAACAGGTCATTTAACCTGTTCAATAATTCTGTAAAATTTTAATATGCTTAATGATTTCATCAAACGGAATATCCTGCAGACCTGTATAATCCATGATGATCTTTCCTTCTTGATCCATCAGAAAAAAACTGGTCCCATGAATCACCTGATCTTCCGCTTCTGGTTTTTTGACGATCGTTTTAAAGTTATCCAATGCAAACTGCTCGATTTCTTCCTGTCCATAACCGGTCAGAAAGTGCCAGTTGCCGTAATCCACATTAAATTGGTCACCAAATTTTTTTAAAACATCAGGTTTGTCAATTTCCGGATCCACGGAAAATGAAACGAACTCTACATCCTTAATCCCTTCATCCTTCAATTGCTGCTGCAGCTTCGTCATATTCGAAGTCATAGGGAGACAGACCGTCTCACAGCTCGTGAATATAAAATCCGCTACCCAAACCTTTCCTTTAAGATCGCTTTTTGAGAAAGGCTTCCCCTCCTGATCGATATAACTGAAGTCTTCAAGGTCCCAATTTTTGGCATCAGGTACCCCATTGGAACCGCATGCGGTCAACAGCAATAAAATTGACGCTCCCATAGCTGCCATAAGCAATTGCAGCTTTCTCATCCCTACCCCGTCCTTTATGTATAAAATATTCTGTTACTTCATTTATTCTAACAGACCATCCGGAATGAGGACAGCAACTATTTCTACGAATTAAAGACACTTGTAAAAGTGACGAAACCGCCGCCAAACGCAGTTTCATATGGTATATCCTTATCAGTCCCAATAATACATGATCGCCATGGCGCCTTCACCTGTATGGGTACTGACAACGGCAGTCGTTGCTTCTATCTTTATGTCTTGATATCCTGTCAAGTCTGCAATGGCCTGGCGGACCTTATCCGCTATTTCAAGGCCATTCGCATGTACAAAACCGATGCCTCTAATCTTTTTGCCTTGAGTCTCTTCTTTGAATTTCTTGATGATGAACTTGACGACCTGTGACTGGCTCCTGGCTTTGGATACAGGGTTCAGTACACCATCATCAAGAAGTGCAATCGGCTTTATGTGCAGAAATGAACCGATAAAAGCAGAAACTTTGCCAATCCTTCCACCCTTAACGAGGTTATCAAGTGTTTCTATGACAATGATTAAACTTGACTGCTTTTTAATATGTTCCAATCGTTCAATTATCTCGGCTACGGATTTCCCTTCCTTCGCCATCTTCGCTGCCTCGATCACCTGAAATGACATCGCTTTTGAAATGAATTTCGAGTCAAGAACGGTAACCTTCGTTTCAGACATGCTAGCTGCGCTTTCCGCTGAACGAACAGTACCGCTCATGCCACCTGTCATATGTATGGAAATAATCTCGCTGCCGTCTTTTCCGAGTTCATCATATACCTCCACAAAGGTACCTACGGCCGGTTGTGAGCTTTTTGGCAGTTCTTTTGACTGGTTCATCCTTTTCAGGAATTCTTCTTGTTCGATTTCGACCTTATCCAAAAAAGTCTCCCCATCTATAAAGATCGATAAAGGGACCATTGTAATATCATAAAATTCCAGTTCCTCTGGGGTCATATCTACTGTCGAGTCTGTTACTATCTTTACTTTATTCATCATTACACATCCCTAAATTAACATATCTATTGTATTATACCTATTCAAGGTAAGCATTCAAACCAAAGGTTTCATTTTTCGACTGAAGTGATATTTATCTTTTGAAATGATTACACAAAAAAAGACCGTTCCATGAGCTAACCTGAACACATGCCGATACATTCGATATTGCATGGCATTCGTGTCATCTCTTTTAACGGAGATGTTAGCTATGGAACAATCCGCATTAAGCATTATTGAGTAAACTTCCAAAAAAAAGCTTGTTGTAAACGGGCCATTTGAGTACGGATGCTAAATAATGCTTAAATGAGTAATTTTCTTTATGATCTTTATTGGCAAAAACCTTCTTAACAAATACTTCCAAACGCACGGTCAACATAAAAAAATTCGGATCACTAGGCAGTAAGACAGGTATTTCTGAAATGGTGACCTTATGTCCAAAACAATCTTTGAATTCCAAGCATTTGAACATCAAAATATCAATCCTCATTTTTAACCGATTGCTTACATTATACACAATAAATCCAAAAGTATAAATATTCAAATGTGTAAAAAAACAGAGAAATCAGATTGATAATCATAAAAAAAAGACCCATAAGGGCAAAATGCCATTATGGGCTTCTTCTTATAAACCTTCCTCGTAGGTGTCTTCCCGCAAGCTTTCACGTCTCACCCTTCGTTTATAGACGACTTTAGATAATGAAATACTGATTTCGTATAATAACAGCAATGGAACCATCACCATAAAGTCTGACATAAAGTCAGGCGGCGTAATCGATATCGCTATGACAACCAGTACAAAGTATGCATACTTCCTTAATTTTTGAAGCACATAAGGATTTATTATGCCAAGGGAGGTCAAAAACATGGTAACGACAGGAAGCTCGAATAAAACAGCAAAAGGTATCGTCATATTAAATACGAATGAAAAGTACTTATCAGCTGTAAAACTGGTTATGAACATCCCATCACCCAATTCAATCAAAAATTGAAGAATGGTCGGGAAGATGACAAAATAACCGAAAGCAAGCCCTCCGATAAAAAGCAGGAAAAGTGCTGGAATATAGGCAAGGGTCGCCCTCACTTCATTTGGCATCAAAGCGGGTTTAACGAATAACCAGATTTGCAGGGCAATTACCGGTATCGTTGCCGCAATGGCTACGACACCTGCAAGCATGAAGTAAATCCAGATAATATCACTCGGTCCCAATACCATCAGGTCAAAATCGAGATCTTTCACGAACCAATTATAAATCTCCTCAACATAAATAAAGCTGGCGATAAAAAAGATGACAAAAGCAACAGCTGTAATGATGAGCCGTTTTCTCAATTCATCGAGATGATCGATGATATTTAATTCCTTATCTTCCAAAGTTGATCACGCCTTCATCTGAAAATCCGTATCTTTGTTACAGCGTAAAGGCGCAAGACGATTCCATCTTACGCCCAGCATTCAATCATTCATGATTTTTTTGTTGTAGCTTCTTATCTTCTTCATAATCACCTTTTGTTAAATCACTTGTGGATTTTTTAAACTCACGAAGCGTTTGTCCAAAAGCACGGCCAATTTCTGGAAGTTTCTTCGGACCAAAGATAATTAATGCCAAAATTAAGATTAGAATTAGACCAGGTACTCCAATGTTCGACATGGATACATCCCCTTTGGTGTTGTAATTAGACCTACTCCGATTATAATACCATTTCCAACCAATTGAAAGGGAACTGGCAATTCGTCATAGAATGGTAACAATTATCGACAGTATGCCCATATACGACTGGGCCGGCAGATAAAATGTAAAAACATAGGTATTATTCTATCCTAATTTAACATTTTATCCATGTTTAAATCAACAAGTGAAATAAATTACTGTCTTTATTGACCTCTACGAAAGAGAATCCTTTCTTGTTCATCCTTTGGATGAGCCCTTCATAATCATTTTTATCTTTTAGCTCTATACCAACCAGGGCCGGCCCGCTTTCTTTATTATTTTTCTTCGTATATTCAAAACGGCTTATATCATCATTCGGTCCTAACACTTCATCAAGGAATTCCCTTAAAGCGCCAGCACGTTGTGGAAAATTCACGATAAAATAATAAAGCAGCCCTTCATATAATAAGGATTTTTCTTTAATTTCCTGCATGCGCCCAATGTCGTTATTCCCTCCGCTGACCATGCAAACAACCGTTTTTCCTTTGATTTGTTCTTTATATGAATCCAACGCGGCTACAGATATAGCACCTGCCGGTTCAGCGACAATCGCATGCTGATTATACAAATCGAGAATCGTCGTACAGATTTGGCCTGAAGGTACGACAACGATATCTTCCAAGTTTTCCTTACAAAGCTGATATGTTAACTGTCCCACACACTTGACAGCTGCTCCATCAACGAATGTATCTATTTTTTCGAGTTCAGATACTTTTCCTTCCTTGAAGGAGTATTCCATCGAAGCAGCACCTTGCGGCTCAACTCCAATGCATTTCGTATTTGGGGAAACCGATTTGAAATAACTCGATACTCCGGCCATTAACCCGCCGCCGCCCATAGCGGCAAATACATAGTCGATTCCATCTTCACAATCGTTCAGGATTTCTACAGCCGTTGTACCTTGCCCGGCGATTACCTTTTCATCGTCAAATGGATGGATAAAGGAACGCTCTTCTTTTTCACAGCATTCCATCGCCATGGCAAATGCATCATCGAATGTATCCCCTATTAGGATGATCTCCACATTATCCCTGCCGAATAGCTGAACTTGATCGACTTTTTGCCTTGGAGTTGTAGCAGGCATATAAATTTTCCCGTGAATGCCCAATTGGCTGCAGGAAAAAGCAACACCCTGTGCATGGTTTCCTGCACTGGCACAAACGACTCCGTTCTTCGTCTCTTCCTCGGTCAGGCTTTTCATTTTATAGTAAGCCCCTCTTAATTTAAAGGAACGTACGTGTTGTAAGTCCTCGCGTTTTAAATAAACATTACAATCATATTTTTCAGAGAGCCTCTGATTTTTTTGTAAAGGTGTATGTAAAACGATTTCTTTCAGTTCTCTATAGGCAATTAGAATGTCTTCCAATTGAATCCCCCTATTCTTAGATGCAGTCTGATTCATAACAATCCCTCATTTCCTTTCTGATGAATTCAATCATTATAGCACTTTACTGTTATTAATGTAATTGATTTTTCTAAAAATTCTTTCTTTTGGTTGTCCCATACCAAAAAAATCCGATTATGGTCATTTCCCCATAATCGGATTAGCACTTTATTTTTTTTGTAGAATAATAAAATCATGTGCAAATCGATTTTTTTCATCGATGTTGCCTGGGTTTGAGGAAATTTCATCCCATTCATTTTCATCAATCTCGGGAAAGAAAGTATCCCCTTCGAAAGTTTCATGAATTTCCGTAATATACAGGCGGTCGGTAAAAGGAAGGATTTCCTTGAAGATTTCGGCTCCGCCAATTACGAAGACTTCCTCTTCATGGTTATCTGCGAACATTTTGATTTGTGCAATATCATGTAATACTACGCAGCCTTCCGCTTTAAATTCCTGATTGCGGGTGACGATGACATTTTCGCGGCCAGGCAGGACCCTGCCGATCGATTCAAATGTTTTTCGCCCCATGACGATTGGATGGCCCATCGTCACTTTTTTAAAGTACTGCAGATCTGCTGGTAAATGCCATGGCAGTTTATTGTTTTTACCTATCACACGATTTTGATCCATAGCCACTATCAATGATATCATATGCTAACCTCACCTTTTATATGGGGATGGGCTTCGTAATTTTCCAAAACGAAGTCCTCGAAGCTAAAATCAAAGATATTTTTCACATCTGGATTGATTTTCATGATTGGCAATGGTTTCGGGTCACGAGTCAACTGCAGTTCCACTTGTTCAAGATGGTTAGAGTAGATGTGGACATCCCCGAAAGTATGTACAAATTCGCCAACTTCCAAATCACACACCTGGGCGATCATCATCGTTAAAAGCGCATACGAAGCTATATTAAAAGGAACACCTAAGAAGACGTCCGCTGAACGTTGGTATAGCTGACATGAAAGCTTGCCATCAGCAACATAGAATTGAAAGAAAGCATGGCAAGGCGGCAAGGCCATTTCATCCAGTTCCCCAACATTCCAAGCACTGACTATCAATCTTCTTGAATTTGGGTTCGTCTTGATTTGTTCGATCAATTCACTGATTTGGTCGATTTGCCTTCCATCGGCCGTTCCCCAGGAACGCCATTGATGACCATAAATCGGACCTAATTCCCCCTGTTCATCCGCCCATTCATTCCAGATGCGCACACTGTTTTCCTGAAGGTACCCAACGTTTGTATCACCCTTCAAAAACCATAATAGTTCATGGATAATCGCTTTTAAACTAACCTTTTTCGTTGTAAGTACAGGGAATCCATCTTTTAAATTGAATCTCATTTGATATCCAAAGGTACTGATCGTTCCTGTCCCCGTACGATCACCTTTTTGCGTTCCATTTTCGAGTACATGCTTACATAAATCTAAATATTGCTTCATGATAAACCACCTTTTCTACTTTCATTCTCCTTATTTTAACGTATTATTGCCCAATGTTTAATCTAATTGTTTAATAAAATTATAAGTCTCGGGTGCTTTTTGTCTAAGCAATTGATTTTGTTCATGGTTCACATAAAACATGGCGAACGTTTCTGCAAAATATTCCTCAGGGTAGTTGGAAAAATACGTAATCCCTGGAAACAGCCCATCCACTTCCTTACCCCAAATCTTCAAATAATCCATGTCATCACGGATTCCATCAAACACTATATTATCAATGGAGTGCCCCAGCTCATGCAGTTCCAAATTAACCGAGCCATGCCCGTTGCCCTTGTCACTCGCCCCGATTTTAACCAATACCGTATGTGATCCGCCCATACCAGGCACATCATCCCAAGTTGTTTCTTTATTCAAATAACCACGCGGAGTTTTCCCCTTTAATTTGGCCGCGGATTGATTTTCCGTTATATCGCCATCGAATAGTTTGATCCTCACACCACTTTCCGCTGTTTTCAACAAAAGTGAATGAGGCAATTTATTAATGGTTCCAGCAATTTTCAGTGCTTCCCCTTGATCGTACTCCTCTTCTGGAAATAAAAATATTCTTTGCAATTCTTTATTTCCCTTAAAAAGTTCAGCTTGTCTTAAAAGATTATCTTTGGGTAAATTCCGCCATTTTACCCCATCATCTTTGGCTAATGAATAGGAGAGCATTGAGAGTAAAAAGACAAACAATGCTAATATGGATAACCACCATTTCTTCCTTTTCATACTCTTCTCCCCTTTCTTCATTCTTCATGTATCGTTAAGAAAATATATGTTATTTAAAATCTCTAAATCTTACATACTATTATATTAGTATAACATATTGCCTGAATGTAAAAGTTCTATGTTTTTTTGGTAATTTTGGTTGCACATTCATCCTGAGAAGAACCATTGATCCGCGGTTTTCATATATCAAATATATATAATCGTAAAAGGTTTAAGGTGATCGCATGGAAACCAACAATAAAAAAGCCATCTTGAATGAGCAACATGAACTTGCTGAAGAAGTCCTTGATATTTACAGTTTAAAAGTGTTTATCATTCTCGACCTTTTTCTGTTCTCCATTTTCTTTGGCATACTGCTGCATCCGCTACTATCTTCTCTATGGCTTAACTTTTTATTGCCTTTGCTTTTTTTCACTACATTTACCGCTCTTCTTCAAATACTTGATATTTTCCATAAAAAAAGCTGACATCATATTTGATGTCAGCTTTAAACTGTAGGTGATTTCGAAGAAAAAGCATTTCACCTCCAAATTTTACTTTGTATTAAAATTTCGGTTGATTTCAGAAATCCGCTCCCTTTCCGCCGACTGACTGCCAAGCCTCCTCGACGCAAGCGTCTGTGGGGTCTCGGCTAGCCAGTTTTTCGGCAGGAGTGTCGCAAATTTCTTCAATTCTATGAGGGTTTCGTCCATATAAAAAAGTAAAAACATGAAGAAAAATTCTTAAATCATATTAGGGTGGGACCCTTTCGGACCAAGTTTATTGACAGATTGAGACAACCGCAAAGCTGATGAATTCGAAGAAAAAGCCTTTCACCTTCAATTTTTTCTTTGTATTAACATTTCAGTTGATTTCAGAAATCCGCTCCCTTTCCGCCGACTGACTGTCAAGCCTCCTCGACGCAAGCGTCTGTGGGGTCTCGGCTAGTCAGTTATTCGGCAGGAGTGTCGCAAATTTCTTCAATCCTATGAGGGTTTCGTCTATAAAAAAGCAAGACAAAGTTTGTTTTAAAATTATGGTTAGGATTGAGACCATTCAAATCGCCAGACTGATGACAATTTAGAAGAAAAGCGAGTTACCCTGTAGTTTTCATTTAAAAAACATTCCAGTTGATTGGAACGTAAGGTACGAGACTCCTGCGGGAAAAGCGTGGCCAAGGGAGACCCCGCAGGCGAGCGCCGAGGAGGCTCCCGGACCGCCCGCGGAAAGCGAGTGCCTGGAGTGGAAATCAACGCTCAGATTTACTAACCCTCAAAAAAACGTTCCAGTTGATCGGAAGAGGTGTACGAGACTCCTGCGGGCGAAGAGAGTGATTATTTTTTAATATAATGAATTGTTTTTTCATCAATCTACAGATCCCTCTCGGAACATAAACTTGATATTTCTTCATTTAAACCATCTTGTCATCCCATTGATACTTCCTCAAGGGAAAATACAATTACTAACAAGAATAATTCTTCATTTAATTTGATTCTTAAACAATGAACTTTTTTATGAAAAATCGGGAAAGGGCTTCGGGATGAGACCATTCCGAAGCTTTGGCGAAAAAAAGCTGACATCATTTTGATGACAGCTTTTTAAATGGCGCTCAGCCATGTTCCTTGACCTTTTTCCCTTTCTTCAAATGATACACGATTGTAGTGCCGAAAATCAGTAATATAAAGACAAAAAAGATCACAGGCGGGATTTCGATCCCTGCAACTGCCATTAACATTTTTATTGCTATGAATCCGATAAGGATATAAGCGGCAGTTTCCAATTCTGGAACCTTATCTATCAATTTTAGAAATACTCCGGCCACTCCCCGCATCATCAAGACACCAATCATTCCGCCTGTCAAAAGGACCCAGACTTTTTCACTCACTCCGAAAGCGGCCAAGACACTATCGACGGAAAATGCTATATCCATCAATTCCACTGCCGCAACCGTTCCCCATAAAGTACCAAACATTCGGATCAGTATGCTGTTTTTACTCATTCCCTGGATATCTTCGTCGATCCCAGCTTGTTTTTTTCTTTTATCCCTAAAGTATTTAAACGAGAGCCAACCAAGGTAGGCGGCTCCAATCACCTTCACCCACCAAAGCTTTATGAGGAAAACACCGATTCCAATCGCTATAAATCTAAAAGCATAAGCACCAAACAAACCGTAAAATAATGCTTTTTTCCGTTGTTTTTGAGGAAGGTGCCTGACCATCACAGCTAATACCAGTGCGTTATCCGCTGATAGCAATCCTTCCATTAAGACGAGCGTTCCTATCAACCCCCAGCTCACAGGGTCGGATAAAACCTCCACCCACATATGCCAGTCAAAAAATTGAGCATACGTTTGCACGATGTTATTTAACAACTCTGACATGATAAAGACTCCTCTGTTCCTAAAACAGCAAAATTAGAAAACCTTTTAAAATAACATTGTTCCCAGTTATGATAAAAACTTTACTTTAACACAAAATAAATACGTTGCAGGACAACGTATCATTCGATGCTTATTAAGTTTCATTTCATCATACTCTTCCACTTAAATAAAATCAACGAAATCCACCACTATGAGAGCTTTTGTTTACTCGTCCACTCTGGCGGCGTATTTTTATCCCAATATATTTTCCCTATATTATAATGGGTGGCAAATGAATCATGATGAGTATGATAGTGAAAATCGAACCAATGTCCTTCCAATGGGGGATTTTCCTGCCTTACATGGAATCTGATGATATCCTTGCCGCTGATTGAATCATAAATATGGAATATCTTCTCGGCCCTGCCGGCACTCGGCTGCTCAGTGATGGTCAATTGCTGTAATTTTTCATCCGGAAATTGTGCAGCCATTTCTGTAATGGCTTCTTCCATTTTTGGTAATATGACCATTTTGAATTCATCGCCAATTTTTGGATTGATCTTATCGCCAAATTTCATAAATGCGTTTTCCTCTGCCTTATTCAGGATGTCCGATAAAAATTCTTCCCGGTTGAATTCTTCCTCAATTTCAGTTGAATTCTGCGAAGGAAGATAGGCTAATCCCTCTTCTTCCACTATTCCCTTTTTAGTATCCTTTAACGAATCGGCTTCCGCTAACCACGCCAGATCTGAAGGAGTGACAAGACCAAACGTCAAAACGGATACTAAAATGACGAGACTTTTCCTGAACCAAACCGCTGCTTTCAACTCACACTCCCCCTCCTTTTTTGTATTGTCTTTATATTTAGTATACTTTTATTTTTTGGTAATTACGAATATATAGTTACCCATGTTTTAAAAATCAAAAAAAAGGATAAATACCTATATAAAGTTTAATGAACTCGAACTTTTTAATAAATATCAATAAATTTACATTTAAATGAAGGATTTTGACGATTTTTGGAGAAATTAATTAGATTCAAGTCTTTTTAAGGAGGGGTCTTATATGGCTTCGACTGCCATGGTGGCTTTATGTCTTGTTACATTAGCATTTTTCGTATATTTATCATTTGCTGATTAAGAATAAATGAATACCTACGAAAAATCTCCTTGTCATTTTTCTATAATGACAAGGTTTTCTTTTCACTCAAACATAAGTTTACCTTTTTGGCAGATAAAAGGACTGAATAATGGAGGAATCATTTTGGAAAACAACAATGAGAAGATAAAAGATAAGGATTACAAAAGGGAAACTGCGAAAGGGAGCTCCGGAATGGTCGTTACAGCTCATCCTGTCGCAACTTCAATAGGGGAAAAAATATTACGTGAAGGTGGAAATGCTGTCGATGCGGCCGTCGCCATCCAATTTGCCCTAAATGTTGTTGAACCAATGATGACTGGTATCGGCGGAAGTGGTTTTCTTATGGTATATAATGCAAAAGATAAGGAAACGAAAATATACGACGGCCATGTAAGGGCACCTAAAGCCGCACATCGAGACATGTTTCTTGATGAAAAAGGGGAAGTCATCCCTTTTAAAGAGAGATCTATCAAAGCAACAGCGGTTGGCATTCCTGGAATACTGAAAGCTATGGATGAAGCACTCGCCGAAAATGGCAGCAAGCCATTGGCAGAACTTATCGAGCCATCCATTGAATTTGCTGAAAAAGGAGTTCCCGTCAATTGGGTTCTATGCGATGCTCTTAAAAACTTTGAATATCGATTGGGCGATGAAGCGCGCAAGTTCTTCATACCAAACGGAAAACCCTATCAGGATGGCGATTTGCTGATTAAAGAAAAATTGGCGAATACCTATCGGATATTACAACGTGAAGGAATTTCCGCTTTTTATGAAGGTGAAATCGGAGAGGGCATCATTTCCTGCATACAAGAACTTGGAGGGTTCATGGAGCTTTCTGATTTAAAGGGCTATAAAGCTACTATCGATGTACCAATGTATGGGACTTATAAGGATTATTTAATTGCTTCATCAAATGCGCCAAGTGCCGGCGGATTCACGGTCATTCAAATCCTGAAAATTTTGGAAAGCTTCCAAATTGAACAATATGACGCCCGTTCTTGGGAAAAATATTATTTAATCGCAGAAGCGATGCGTCTGGCATTTACAGATAAAAAAGCATTTCTCGCTGATCCCGAATTTGCCGAATTGCCATTGGCGGGTCTCATGCATGATGAGTATATAGCTAAACGCCGCTCATTCATTAATTTCAAGGCAAGAAATAATGCCATTGACTTTGGAAACCCTTGGATTTATGATTCCGTGCAACAAAGGGAAGTCATTCCGCAACCTAATGAAGAAGAGATCAGTGAAACGACGCACTTTACTGTCCGTGACAGATGGGGTAATATCGCAGCATGCACTTCTACAGTGGAACATCCATTCGGGTCAGGCATTATGGTTTCCGACTATGGTTTCATGCTGAATAACGAACTGACTGATTTTGATTCCATTCCTGGCGGCATGAATGAAGTGCAGCCCAATAAACGCCCAGTCAGCTGTAAAAGCCCGACCATCATCTTTAAAGACGGCGAGCCGATCTTGACGTTAGGGTCACCAGGAGGACCAACCATCATCAGTTCAGTCGTACAAACGATTATTAATGTACTCGATTTAAAAATGGATTTGAAAGCAGCCATCGAAGAACCTAGAATTTTCACTCCGATGGGGCCTCATATTGAATGGGAGCCTGGAATGGATATGACTAGCAAAGGTCACTTGGAAGCAATGGGCTTCGCCTTTAATGAAGTTCCCCACTCAATAGGGAATGTCCAAGCGATTCAAATCAACCCCGATGGCTCAAACTATGGTGCTGCCGATTCAAGCCGGGAAGGCTGTGCAATGGGTTTGGAAGAAACAGATTATAAATCGTGATCACTGGATGGAAATGAAGCCAAAATGGAATTTGGATGTTTTTCTTTTTAGTACCTCAAATCCAAATTCCTCAAAGCGGGAGCTGCGGTAATGGTCTTTCAACACGACTCTATTGCGCGCAACCCGCTTGGCTTCTTTCATTATTTCAACCGATAGATCCTTACCATCCGCAAAATGAGTCAGTCCCCTGATACCATTCGATTCCTGAATCGTTTCTTCAAACATGGGATCGAAATATACGACATCAAAATGATTATCCGGCAATGTTTTCAATATTTCGTAATGGTCACCCTGCCTGACCTCTATTCTTCTCATCGCAGAAATCATTTTTTCTTCTGCATCCTCCCATGTTTTCATTCCACGGTCCACGAGCAAGGCCAAATATTGATTTCCTTCCAATCCGACAACCCGTCCATGTTCACCCACCGCGAAACTTGCGACAATCGCATCAGAGCCCAATCCCAAGGTACAATCAAGCACAGTATTCCCTTCATTTATATCTCCGGCAATGAGAAATGGATCACTCTCTCCGCGCATTATTCTTTTTATACGGATCATCGCTAGGTTCGGATGAAAAAAGAATGGTTCTTTTTCCTGATATCGATATAACTCCATCCGCTTTTTACCAAAAACAAGGCAATCATCTTCATTATGTTCCGCTTGGATATCACTCACCGATCGTTTTCTTCTTGCTATAAAGGGGATTTGCAATTCTTCAGCTAACCTTTTGGCTAATATCATCGTTTCTTTATCGGCTCTTCCTACTGTTGTGACAAACATGAATCCTACCCCTTCATACTCTCTTAAAATTTGAAAAGAATGCCCTGTTTCCAGGACATTCCGCTTCATCACTTATTTACTTACTGAACGCTGCCAATAAATTTTCCATGATGGCTTCCATTGGCTGTCCTTCTATATCATGGCGCGGAATGAAATGTACGACCTCTTTGCCCTTTAAAAGAGCCATGGATGGTGAAGAAGGTTCTATTCCATCGAAGTATTCGCGCATTTTAGCTGTCGCTTCCTTATCTTGGCCTGCGAATACAGTTACCAAATGATCTGGCTTATTGTCCGCTTGGAGTACGGCTTGAGTAGCAGCTGGACGAGCTAACCCGGCAGCACAGCCGCAAACTGAATTCACGACCACAAGTGTCGTACCTTCCACCGATTCCATAAAGTTTTCAACCGCTTCAGCGGATTCCAACTCATCAAAACCTGCCTGCACCAGTTCCGCACGCATTGGTTTCACCATTTGTTTCATATATTCATCATATGCCATCGACATAAAAAAACCTCCTTGGTTACAATTCTTCAATTAGTATAATGATACTATATTCTTCAGTACATATGCAAAAATGACGCTTAAAGCTTTGTAAAATTTCATTTTTCTTCACAAAGAAACATGGTGACAGAAATCCAGTTTCCTTCTGCCACCATGTTTTAGTCTTCCCTTTAAACTTAAACTTTCATCACTCCGCCTGAGCTGGCATTCGTCACAAGTTTGGAATACCGTGCTAAATAGCCAGTCCTGACCTTTGACTCGAAGCCTTTCCAATTGGCTTTGCGTTTTTCGAATTCTTCATCGGAAATTTCCAATTGGATTTTACGATTATTCAAATCCAATTCGATGATATCTCCATCTTCAACAAAGGCGATCGGGCCTCCCTCAGCTGCTTCGGGGGATATATGACCAATGCTGATGCCTCGCGATGCTCCTGAAAAGCGGCCATCAGTGATCAAACCGACTTTCGCTCCAAGTCCCCTCCCGACGATTTGGGAAGTGGGTGCCAACATTTCCGGCATTCCCGGCCCACCTTTAGGCCCTTCGTAACGAATGACCACTACATCCCCTTCTTTAACCTTTCCGGTAATGATTCCGGAAAGTGCATCTTCCTGGGAATCGAAACAAATGGCCGGACCCCTGTGATAGCCACCAACTGATGCGTCAACGGCGCCCACTTTTACGATGGAGCCTTGAGGAGCAAGGTTACCGAACAATACCGCAAGCCCGCCACGCTCAGAATGCGGATTATCCAATGGATGGATTACATCCTTGTCCAATATTTCACAACCGGCAACATTTTCGCGGAGCGTCTTACCTGAGACAGAAAGGCAATCTCCATTAAACGCACCTGGTTTTTTGAGCAACTCATTAATGACGGCACTTACACCACCGGCATTATGTACATCTTCAATATGGTAATCGGATGCCGGTGCAATTTTCGCTAGATGCGGTACGCGGTTAGCTATTTCATTTATGCGTTCCATCGGATATTCAAAACCTGCTTCATGTGCCAATGCAAGCGTATGAAGCACGGTGTTCGTCGAACCGCCCATCGCCATATCCAAGGCAAATGCGTTATCAATTGCATCAATCGTCACGATATCACGAGGCTTGATATCCTGTTTGATTATCTCCATCAACTGTTTAGCGGATTTCTTAACGAATTCCTTACGTTCTTCGGCTACCGCCAAAATCGTTCCATTTCCCGGTAGCGCAAGTCCCAATCCTTCAGCCAGGCAGTTCATGGAGTTTGCTGTGAACATTCCTGAACAAGAACCGCAAGTAGGGCATGCAACTTGCTCGATCTCCTGCAAATCCTCTTCATTGATATTACCTGCTTGATAAGCACCCACCCCTTCAAAAACGGATGTTAATGAAAGAGATTTACCATTTTTATCTTTACCTGCTTTCATGGGTCCGCCGCTTACGAATATTGTAGGAATATTGACACGAAGTGCTCCCATCATCATTCCCGGCGTTATCTTGTCACAGTTTGGAATGCACACCATACCGTCAAACCAATGTGCCGATACAACAGTTTCCACGGAATCTGCGATGATTTCACGGCTTGGCAAGGAATAGCGCATACCAATATGACCCATTGCAATTCCATCGTCTACCCCGATCGTATTAAATTCGAAAGGAACACCGCCCGCTTCGCGAATCGCTTCCTTCACAATTTTCCCGAATTCCTGAAGGTGGACATGACCTGGAACGATATCGATGTATGAATTACAAACCGCGATGAACGGTTTACCGAAATCTTCTTCTTTAACCCCTGCTGCCCGCAACAGACTTCTATGTGGAGCTCGATCGACCCCTTTTGTAATCATGTCACTTCTCATATTTGATGTAGACATTTGTTGTACCCCCAATTTCCGCTAAATGTTTAATGATTCAGAATAATATAATTTTTAGTATACTCTAAAAATTCTAACATATTTATAGACAAATGCAACCATTCTTCACTAAATATCTACAAAAATCATTTTACTAAAATAATAGAGTTCTAATTTATAGATTCGACCTCAGGGGAACCCCTTTCAAACGATTGGAAATGATCCTTAAAAAAAATAATAAGGCATGCGGATTATATCAGCCGCATGCCTTTTTCCTGGGTCATTTCAAATTACTTGTCATTCGCTTGTCTTGATTCTGTCATTTGCTTCCAAACCGAACCTTTTGCTTCTTCGCCATTTTCTATACGGTCTATGGCCATCTTGACCTGCAGGGCAACTTCGAATTCAGGATCCTGTTCCGCTTGTTTAAGATAAGGGAGGGTCGTTTCATTTCCCACTTCGTATAAAAACATCGCGGCCCGCCATCTAACCAATTTATTTTTATCCGAAAGTGATTGAGACATTTCTCCCATCGCTTCTTCAAAGCCAAGATCTGATAAACAATCACCAGCAGTACGTCTTACGGCCGTGCTTTTATCTTTCAAGGCTTTATACAAGCTCGGAAGCACTTTTCTATCTTCAATCATACCCAAGTATACTACCGCGAGCCTTCGAATGGAGACTTTACTGTCGGAGAGTGCCATATCCAATACTGGAATATCATCAACCGTAGGATCTTCCATTTGTTCTAAAGCCTGATAACGCTTTTCCCAACTTTCATCATTCAGCATTTCTGCAGTCAGTTTAATTTTTGGACGTTTCAAAATTGCTTCTTTCGTATCGACCATTTCTTGTGCAGCTGCAACTAGCCGATTAATTCGATCTTCCGGATAAGCTGCGATCAGTTCATCCGATACTTCCTTCACGATATCTTCCATATCACCATATCTTACACCATAATCCTTCCATTTTCGAAGCAGGACTACATTATCATCTTCTTTTTGGGCAGCGGCAATGCCCTTTATGAAATATTCCGGTAAGGCAAAACGTTTTTCGTGTTGACTATCACTTGCTTTAATTTGCATCGGAATGCCCTTGAATTGTTGAATGGCAACAGTTACTTCACCGTAATGTTCATTTAATGCCCCTTGTTGATTTTGTTCCTCGGTTTTTTCTCCAAAGACCTGACGGATTTGGACCAAGATATCTTTCCAATCATATTTCGCGTTTCGCTCAACGGCTAAGAAGTCCGCAACATGATATACCCCTTTCACTCCCTCAATCGTAAATAAATCCCTTATCAGCTTGGGTGCCTGGTCAGCTTGATCTTTCTTATAATTATTGCTTTTACCAGCTAATAGCTCTTCTGTTAAATTGATTTTCATTGTATTCGGACTTGGTGTAGGTTCTATCGACTTTATTTTCAATGCATTTCTCTCCTTTTACAAGACGTTTCCATGTACTAGATATTATCACATCGCAAACAGATTCTCATGCAATTGAGATTGGCAAAAAAAAGACTGATCCAAGTTTACATCCTTGGACCAGTCACCACGCTCATTCTTCTTCCAATTTTTCCGCTAAATACGCCCATCTTTCCATCAAATGGTCTAATTTATCCGTTAGTTCCTTTTCTTCTTCAAGAAGCAGGCGGACTTTTTCAAAATCGCTTCCCGCTGCTGACATTTCTGATGTTATGTCTTTCAAGCGCAGCTCGGCCCGCTCCATGTTCCCTTCTATCTCTTCCCATTCCTTACTTTCCGCATAGGTCAGTTTTTTCTTTTTCTTTTCGGTCCGGTTCATCTGTGGCTCTGGTGCTTTTACTGGCACAGCCTCTTCCGTCTTGTCTTCCAAGAACTCTGAATATGAGCCGTAATAAAAGTCAATGTCACCTTTATTCTTGAAAACAAGAAGCTGGTGGCACGTTTTATCCAAGAAATACCTATCATGTGAGACAGTAATGACTACACCTGAAAATGTTTCTAAATAATCCTCAAGAACGGTCAAGGTTTGCGTGTCCAAATCATTCGTCGGTTCATCCAAAAGCAGGACATTAGGTGCCGACATCAATATGTTAAGGAGATATAATCGCCTTTTCTCCCCACCGGACAGCTTACGAATTGGTGTCCCATGCGATCCCATTGGAAATAAGAACCTTTCAAGCATCTGTGCAGCCGATATGAAACTACCATCTTTAAGGGCGATTGAATCCGCCGTTTCCCGAATATACTCTATCATGCGCAAATTCTCATCCATATCGACGCTTTCTTGCGTATAGTACCCTATTTTCACGGTTTGCCCTTTTTCCAGGTTTCCTTCATCTATGGATTCCCTACCTGCCAGGATATTCAACAAGGTTGACTTTCCGCTGCCATTATTACCGACGATCCCAATTCGATCACCTGGTTTGAAGAGGAAGGAAAAATGGTTGATGATGGTTCGATCACCGAAGGATTTAGATACATCCTGCATCTCAAGTACTTTTTTCCCAAGACGGGCACCGCTTAATTCCATTTCCAGGTTCTCGGTTTTCTGCTTATCCTTTACACCTGATTCCAATGTTTCGAAGCGTTGGATCCTGGCCTTTTGTTTCGTTGTCCGGGCCTTTGCACCCTTACGGATCCAGGCCAGTTCTTTTTTGAATAGACTTTCCTTTTTCGTTCTTTCAGCCGATTCATTCTCTTCACGAATGGCCTTTGATTCTAAATAATCCGCATAGTTTCCTTTGTATTCGAAAAGCTGGGTCTGGGCGATTTCCCAAATCTTATTGGACACACGATCAAGGAAATATCGATCATGGGTTACAAATAAAACGGATTTTTGATATTTACCTAAATATTCTTCAAGCCAAGTGATGCTTTCAAAATCGAGATGGTTCGTAGGCTCATCCAAAATCAATAAATCAGGGGTCTCAATCAAGGTTTTTGCCAGGGCCGCACGTTTTTTTTGGCCGCCTGACAGTTCCCCCAGTCTCCTTGAATGATCAGGAAGTCCAAGCTTGGTCAGTATCGTTCTGGCATTGGCACTTGTATCCCAGGCGCCTAGCGTGTCCATATCCTGCTGCTGTTTTAACAAACGATCCTGTATTGCGCTATTCTGCGGGTCCACTTGAAGTTCAATGAGCGTCTTTTCATACTCTTTAATCAACGAAAATACAGGAGTTGAACTTTCATACATATATTCCATGATCGTCAATTTCTCATCAAAATGCGGATCTTGGGACAGATAGGAAATCGTATAATCATTCGGATGATCCTTCGTTCCTAAATCACTGTCTTCCAGCCCTGCGATGATATTCAATAATGTCGATTTACCGGTACCGTTTATCCCAACGATCCCGATTTTTTCCCCTTCGGTAATGGAAAAAGAGACATCTTTAAAAAGCAGCTTTTCCCCCTGGGTTTTCATTACATGTTCCATGCTAAAAACTTTCATAATCGTACATCCCATTCCTTATTAAATTCCTCTAAAAATCCTACCATATATTCATGCCTTTCACTAGCAATCTTCTTGGCTGTACAAGTATTAAGCATGTCTTGCAAGCGCAATAATTTTTCATGAAAGTGATGAATGGAAGAGCTTTTTCCATTCCTGTATTCCTTCTTGGTCATGTTTTCCCTAATGGGCAATGAAGGATCATACATAAGCTGTCCCTTCTTTCCGCCAAATGCAAATGTCCTGGCTATGCCAATGGCACCAATTGCATCCAAGCGGTCCGCATCCTGAACAATTTCAGCCTCTATCGAAGGTAGCCTCATCTGCCCTGCACTAAATGAAATTGTATTGATGATCTGTTTGATGGCATCAACACTATCAATATCCAACTTTATTTCATCAAACCAAGCATCAAGCTTTTTCCAGCCCCCATCGGCTTCCTGGTTTAGTTTATCATCAGGGATATCATGAAGCAGAGCCGCCATTTCAATGATGAACTCATTTCCTACTCGTTCTTCTTTTGCAATATGTAAAGCCAGCTTACGAACACGATCGATATGGAACCAATCATGGCCGCTGGCATCAGAATTCAATTGGTCATATACATACTTCTCCGTTAACTCAATCATCGTTTGTTTCATTTCACCACTCCATGTCCTTTCTATTTTACCATGGTTCTCAATAATGGTGTTCTTTAATCTTCATTGAACCAACTGAGCCCAATCGTCTGTTCACCGGTATGCACCCCGATGGCGCTCCCCAGTGGGGATACATGGATCAACACATGAGGGAATTCTTCGGAAATCATCTTTTTCCATTTTCGTGCCTGCTCCGACACTCCACCATATAATATGGTGCATTCCTTTACTGTTCCCGCTTCGACTGATCTGCGAAAATCAGTGAAGATCTGTTTTTCCGCTTTTTTAATGTTCCGAGGTTTAGCTTTAGTATGGAGCACACCATTTTCAATTGAAATGATAGGTTTAAAGCTCAATAGGCTTCCTAGAATATACTGTGCGTTTGTTAACCTGCCGCTCCGATGCAGCTGATCTAAAGTGCCTATCATTACATAGGTCTCATGGTTATCCGCATACATTCTCGTTTTGACGAATGCTTCATTGATGGAATCGCCATTTTCAATATAATGCATGAGCCGTTTCAAGATTAATAGCATTGGAAAGGAAATAAGTAAAGTATCAAAAACGTCAACAGGGATCGTGACCATTTGTGCAGCTTGCCTGCTCGCAGAAACCGTCCCGCTCAATTCACTGGAAAGATGTACGGCTATGATTCGATCATAGCGTTTTTCAAGCTCCTTATATAATTCCTGGAATCGGCCGACCGAGGGCTGTGACGTGGTTGCCGTGATTTTTTCCTCACTCATCCGCCGGTATAATTCCTCAGGTAATAGGTCGACGCCATCTTCATATTCCTTCCCATCGATGATGACGACCATCGGAACGATGTATACATGTTCATTCAATGATAATTCTTCATCTAAAGTTCCCGTACTATCTGTTACCCATGCAATTCGTTCCATGGTTTCCCCCCTCATTTGTGTCTTCTATTATATTCAATATCCCAACCATCTGTCCCCTTTTAAAAACGGATGCATGCAATAAATATCTCACCTCAAGAAAAGAGCCCAACAGAAACTTTCGTTGGACTCGATTTCATAGTTCATATTAATTTTTTTATATCTTCTTCCATTTCCAGAGGTTTTGTTTTAGGTGCAAACCGGCTGACGATATTTCCATTACGATCAATCAAGAACTTTGTAAAATTCCATTTTATCGATTTGGACCCCATCACTCCAGGAGCATTTTCAGTCAGATAGCTGAATAAGGGGTGGGCTTCCTTGCCTTTGACATTCACTTTTGCAAACATCGGGAAGGTTACACCATGATTCAATTTGCAATATGAATCGATTTCCAGATCATCACCAGGCTCCTGATTCAAAAACTGATTACACGGAAAACCAAGCACGACTACCCCATCCTCTTTATATTGCACATACAGACTTTGCAAATCATCATACTGTGGCGAAAAACCGCATTTGCTTGCGGTATTCACTATAATCATCACTTTCCCTTTATATTCCTCAAGCGAGATGGTATCGCCATTGATTTTATTGACTTCAAATTCGTAAATGGACATGAATGATCTCTCCCTTTAGTATGATGATTCATTTTACCGTATTTAAAGGTAGGTTTACCAACTTTAATCCTTTTCCTATCATCCAGGAATCTTCACTGCTTGAATGGATTGAATCAAATACTCTACCATGTCTTCCAAATCATCCATTTGCTCCTCTCTTACAAGCCTTCCAAATGAAATTTTATATATAGAAGAAGTAATGGGTTGCATTTTTTTACTGACCGTTTCGCTGGTCGTCACTGATATGATTCTCTGATCTCCCCAGATTTTTTCCAGGTCACTCATAAATTGCTCAGCATTCACATCATCAAGCTTTTTAGGAAAAGAAATGAATATATTGACCGTGCAGCCTGAATGCGTATCATCAATAGCTGCATCGAGTAACTCCGAACTTAGGTTATGTAGGGAAGCGTGTAGCTCAATGGCACCGCTAATGGAAATGGGCGCGTTTGTTTTTTTCAATTCCATCTCGATCTTATATGATCTGGACATGGTTGAGAGATTCACTATATCATCACGGTTTATGACCAATATATCCCCAATGAAGTCACGATCGTAAACCGCTCCTTCCAATACCACTTTCATGTTTTCAAATGCTGTAGGATCAAACAATCTCCAAACACCTCTCCAACTTCATAGTTAATGTATTCCGATCTTCCCATTTTACCATTCCCAGGCCATTTCCTTCGGGATTTACAAGAAATTATTAAAATAGCTTTTCTATTCAATAATTTTCTATATAATTAAAATATTATGATTTTTGAAGAAGGAGGCTAATCATGCCAATCAGAATTCCGGAACAACTGCCAGCAAGGGAAATTTTAGAACAGGAAAATATCTTCGTAATGGATGAGCAAAGAGCTACCAATCAGGAAATCCGTCCATTGAATATATTAATTTTAAACCTAATGCCAGAAAAAGAAAAAACGGAGGCCCAGTTATTGCGCTTTCTTGGCAATACTCCCATTCAAGTAAATATATCATTCCTGCGCTTAAGTACACATGAATCAAAGAACACAAGTAAATTTCATTTAGATCAGTTTTATAAATCATTTAATGATATTCGCACAAAGAAATATGACGGCTTGATCATTACAGGCGCTCCAGTGGAAAAGCTGGAGTTTTCAGACGTTAATTATTGGGAAGAACTGCAGAGCATCATGAACTGGTCAAGTGAAAATGTCACTTCCACCCTACATATCTGTTGGGGGGCACAAGCTGCACTGTACCATCATTATGGAATAGGCAAATACGAACTTCCAGAGAAATGCTTTGGGGTATACACTCATGAGGTTCTTGAACCGAATGAAAATCTAGTCCGCGGATTCGATGATTATTTTATGGCCCCTCATTCACGCTATACGGATATTGACTATCAAAAATTAGTTAACCATCCTGAATTGAAGGTTCTCGCACAGTCCGATCAAGCTGGTGTATTGATGGCTGCTTCAGTTGATGGAAAAAGAATTATGGTTACCGGCCATTTCGAGTATGATGCCGATACCCTCGGTGAAGAATACAAGCGCGATAGGGAACGCGGGATCAATACACAACTCCCTGAAAATTACTTTCCTGATAACGATCCGACCAGGATACCTCTTCACCGCTGGAAGAGCCATTGCAGCCTGATGTTCTCGAATTGGCTGAACTATTATGTCTACCAATCAACCCCTTATGAGTGGGATTGAAAGGGTAAGAAAAAAGAAGCTTTCACTTTGAAATGAATCGCTTTTTTATGGCAGACACATCCGATCATCATGGGAAACAACCTGAGTATCTGACTCAGGTTGTTTGTTTCATGATTCCTTATTACCGAAATATACCTCTTCAAAAGGTTGGACCACCACAAATCCTTGTCCTTCGAATTTCATTTGAACGGATTCGCCGCTTCCCCTTCCAAAAAACGACTTCAATGAAACATCCGTTACGAATTCAGGCTGCAATTCCCCTGACCATGCTACTGTGGCATTCGGGTCGGTATAAACTGGATTCCCAGGTTCCACCATTAAAGTAAGAGGCTCATAATGGGAAGTGAATGCGACCATGCCTCTCCCCTCGAGCCTTACGTTGAACAATCCCCCCGCCAATAACCCGGCAATGCGCCGCATCATTTTTATATCCCATGAAATCCCCGGCTCAAATGCGAGTAAATCATTTCCGTTAACACAGATCGATTCACCATTTAACTGTAAAATGGAAATCTTCTTCCCTTGATCCGCGACGTATAGCTTGCCGCTTCCGGTCGCTTTCATCAGGGATGCCCCCTCACCAGTTAAGGCTTTTTTAAAGAGTTTACCAAGACCATGCTCCAAGATGCCTTCCCGCTCGAATTTAACATGACCTCGATAAGAAACCATCGTCCCCATTTTTGCCCAGATCTGCTTTTCCAAATTAATCTCCAAGATTCGTTCCGTTTCAAGTTCGAATAATCCTTGCCCTTTATCCTGCTGCTTCGTCTTTTCAACGAATTGATCGATTTGATACTTCCCCATCACTTCCCCACCTCTTTTTGCAGGAGGAAAAGCCACATGAACGATACAGCTTGCTTTAATTCCTTTGAAAAATGTCCCAGCTTTGCATAGTCCACCCCTCTCTTTGCAACGCCGGTATCAGCCACTGCCTTCCATCCCGTTTCTAAAGCCATTTTTTCAAATTCCCACGGCTGCATGGTATTCATGATGACTTCATCTCCCAATAACCGGTGGAAGCTGAATTTTTTTCGCGGCTCAGCTGTTGGACCAAGTATTCCAAAACAGACATAACCTCCAGGCTTTATTACCCGTTGGATTTCCTTCATCACCGTTAATGGTTCGCCCGTATATTCCAAAGAATTAATGACCATTGCTGCATCCATTTCTTCATCTTTGAATGGAAGATTATAAAAATCCCCTTGCAGGAAAGAAAGTCCTGGTTGTTGAGCGGTTTTCCCCTTTGCAAATTCAATCATCACATTGGATAAATCAACTCCAGTTACTTCATATCCCGCTTCGGCCAATTTCAAGGAACCAACTCCATCTCCACAGCCTATGTCAGCCACCTTCAATCCCGAAGGCACATATTCAGAAAAGAAGGGAATGATGTTTTTCCGACTCCCCGTTTCCCACATTTCTTGCGAATTCTTCACCCACATAGGTGCAAAAACATCCCATTCCTTTTCCGACTCTTTATGCCATGTATGTATATTCATAAGAAATTCACCCTCCCATTTAACCCCTAATCAATAAGTTACTGAAAAACACAAAAACACTTCGTTTTCCCGAATCAAAATACCGGGGCCTCTTTATAGCTATTCTGTTCATAATTAAAAAATCCTCTTTTAAAACATTACTCCCCTTTAGACCTTATTTGTAAAATGAACCATGCCCGGCTCAAGAAGACAGATGATATTAAAACATAAAAAAAACTGCCAGCGGCAGCTTATTTTGAATTTTCTTCATTTCTTTTTTGTATCTTTCGTAAATCCTCGACACGGTCTGGAGATTCTTCAAAGAATTCAACCAGGTCTCCAATCCTATCGATGGCATTCCAACTAAGGTGGTGTTCAATCCCCTCTACATCCTGATAAATATTTTCTTCCTTGACCCCTATCAACCTTAGCATCTGTTCTAAAAGTTCATGGCGGTATACGAGCCTTTTACCAACTTTTTTCCCATTTGCGGTTAAGACCAGACCCCGGTACTTTTCATATATCAAGTACTTTTCCTGATCAAGTTTTTGAACCATTTTTGTAACAGAAGATGGGTGGACGGAAAGATTTTCAGCAATATCGGAAACCCTTGCATACCCTTTTTCTTCAATAAGTAAATAAATTTGTTCTATGTAATCCTCCATGCTCGGTGTAGGCATTCGGAATCCTCCCATTCAAACGCATATCTAAAAATTTTACTATATATACGACCCCGAAACAAGAAGATATAAGTCTCGGGGCGCCTTTAATGAAGTCTTTCCTTAAGTTTGCTTGACGTTTTGTTCTGTCGGGAAAGTAAAACTGATCTTCTTTTCAGCATCGGACCACGATAGAATGGCATCAAAGGTCTTTTCCCCTTTTTTAAAACCGCTTATCAGATCCGTTTCACCGCTCGCCAACAGCTTTTTTATATTTGCTTGACTGATTTTCTTATTAAGGATTTTTTTGGAGATGGTGAAGTTACACTTTGTTTTTTGATAACTTACACATCCATAGAATTCCCCTTTATCGACAATCTTAGAACCGCATAGTTTACAGCTGCCCACAGATGCCGAGCTTCTTTTTTTAGAGCCGCTCCGTTGAATCGACTCGGTATCCAGCCCTTGAAAATCCCAGTTTTCCGATGATTCCACGGCATCACTGATGATTTTTGCCGACATCTTTTTAACAGCTTCCATAAAGCCGCCAGCTGAAGCCTTCCCTTCACCGATTTCCCTCAAACGCTGTTCCCATTTGGCTGTCATCTCGGGTGAAGCCAGGATTTTCTCCCCGATTGCAGTAATCAGCACTTTTCCTTTATCTGTCGCAAACACCTGGTTTTTTTTGACATTGATGTATTTACGGTCTTTGAGCATGGTAATGATGCCAGCCCGAGTTGCTTCGGTTCCGAGACCCTCGGTTTTCATCAGTACTTTTTCTAACTCTTCATTATCCAGATGCTTTCCGGCAGTTTTCATCAAAGTGATTAGCTGACCCTCTGTATAGCGCTTAGGAGGTTGGGTTTTTCCCTCTTTCACCTTTATATTGGCGACATTTCCAGTATCCCCTTTGGAAACGGACGGCAAAATGATATCATCATCATCCTTGTCATTATTTTGGAAAATCACTTTGCGCCATCCCTCTTGGATCTGCTGCTTGCCTTTAGAAATGAATTCGGCCCGCTTATCGACGAGCGTTTTAATGGTGGTGTAATCGAAAATGGCCTTCTCATAATGGGCCGCAATCAACCGGCGAACAACCAAGTCATATATATTCCGTTCTTCAGCGGAAAGCCGCTTTGGGTCGGTTACCTGCTCCGTCGGAATAATGGCATAGTGATCAGTCACTTTTTTTTCATTTACAAACCTTTTATTATTCATGATGTTCGGTTGTGGCAAAGGAAACAGGGTTTCATATTCTGAAAATCCGCTTAGTTTTTGCAAGATATCGGGAAATGTTTCGGCTTCCCCCTCCGTTACATAATTGGAATCTGAACGTGGATAAGAAACGATCCCTTTTTGATATAAACTTTGTACTATATCAAGCGTCTGTTTCGGTGAATATTTATAAATCTTGTTCACTGTAGCTTGCAATGACGATAGATTAAATAACAAAGGCGGCTGAAATTCTTTCCTTTCAGTATCCATTTCCGCTATTTCAGCTTCCTTACCCTTGCAAAAGGCGGCAATTTTATCGGCCATTTCTTTAGTCTTTATTCTCGGATCATTGTTCTGCTGCCATTTTCCCTGATATTTCTTTCCATCCATCTTGAAGTCAGCGAACACTTCCCAGAACGGCTCAGACTTGAATTGCTCAATTTCCATTTCCCGCTTCACTATCAAAGCAAGAGTCGGTGTCTGAACCCTTCCAGCTGAAAACACATCCGAAACGCCCCTTTGTTTCAACAAAATACTATACGCTCTCGACGCATTCATTCCAACAACCCAGTCCGCGCAAGCTCTCGTATACGCTTCATAATAAAGCGGCCTGGTTTTTTCTTCGCTCTTCAAATTTTGAAATCCCTCATAAATCGCTTTCGGGGTCAAAGAGGATATCCATAAACGTTTCATCGGTTTATTGACATTGCATAAGTTAACGATGTTGCGTACAATCAATTCTCCTTCACGCCCGGCATCACCTGCATGAATGATTTCATCGACTTCCGTTTTCCTAAGCAAAGTCTTCACAACATTGAATTGCTTTGCCTTTTGCCGGGTCACTTCATATTGAAATTTCTCAGGAATCATCGGCAACGTTTCCATAGACCATTTTTTCCATTTTGAATGATAGGTTTCCGGCGAAACAAGTTGACATAAATGTCCGACGGCCCAAGTTACATAAGCTCCATCGGGGAAAAGTTCATTCGGCATGATTTCTATATAGCCTTGCTGTTTTTTCGTTTTAAATTGAGCCGCTAGCGTTGAACCTTGATCTGGTTTCTCCGCAATGATTAGCTTCATGATCATCTTCACCTAATCCGTTACAAAATATCTTTCCCCTATCATTATACCTTAATTATCACAATCGGCTAGATATGACTTCGTTTTTACCGGACTGATAGTAGAAAGCATGAAATGATTGCTTACCTTCGGTGAAGAGTGAGGTTTTCAGTCAGTTGATAAAAACCTTCTAAAAATATAGGCAGATTAATATGCAAAAAAATACTAATGGATGGTCACCACAGTTTTTGGAATCGGAGTATAAATAAAAGTAACAAGTGCGATGTTACAAATGCCCTCCCTAGCTTTTCACTGTTTAGATGTAAAATTTAAAATTTTTGATATTAATAAAAAAGCGAGTATAACGGCAAATTTCATTCCTGAATTCTTACTCTTCATCACATTTCACATCGTATAAAATATTAAATTCATTTTATTGAATGCTTACCATTAATGATAAATAAAAAGCTACCACACTTAATACACTCATTGTGAAACCTAATAGAATAGGTGCTCTTTTTATGTAAGACAATATTGTTAATCCCAAGCAGGGTAAAGCTAACATTAATAACATTGCACTGTTAAATTCAAAACCAAAAACTATTACTAAATCGCGTGTTATATTTCCTTGATATAATAGATCGAATAATATGGACGGTCCTGATGAGCCAATTGTTGTTTCAATATCATGAGGTGGCTCTTGTTGCCCTAATACAGCAGTAGCAGAGAAAATTAGAAATACAATTAAACTCTCAGCTTTCGTCCAAGGTCTTGGGTTAAAATTATCACTATTTTTTATTTTTTTTCGTATCAAAATGCTATTAATGAAGACATAGGCCAATAATGGAATAATGAGCAGATGTTTAATTAAAAGTGCTTGTCCATAAGGAAGGATCCAAGATTTTGCATAGTCTTTATAATCGATCACTACAGTCATTAAAAAAATTCCTGATATAACCGTCATAAAGAAACAAATTAATGCAACGGGTGTAAACCACCTTAAAAATTTCATCCAATTTAAGTGACCTTTTGAAGCCCAACTAACCACGAATAAAATTCCTGCCCAAATTGATACAGCTAGAAAATGAATAGTGTGTACAAGGAATCCTTTCCATTGCTCAATAGAACTAGCATGACTAGACCAACCTAGTGCGAGAATTAATATGGACGTAATGACAATACCAATGGATGCATATAGCGGACTCTTTCGATAATCAAACCAAACAATATAAATAAATAATAGATTTGAGAGTAAATATGTAAAAATCCAGGCTTTTCCCACTTCAAATGTAAAAAGTACCGATTTAAGTGTTTGCTCAAACCCAATGTCTTGATAAAGATATAAAATCACTTGTAAAACGGGTATAAATGAAAAGATTCCTATACCGGCTGTAGCTAGCATTAATACACCTTTAGGGACGTTAATATCTGGTCTATAAGCACTTGGTACAAGCTGAAGGATAAAACTGCCCATTAATAGGGAAAAACAAAGATATAATAATGGTTCACTGATGATTCCAATCATTAACATTTATTATTTCTTCCTCCTCATTAGCCATAGAAAACTCCCAGCAACTATGACAAATAAAGCACCAATAACGGAAGGGATTATATAAGAAGATTCGTTACTTTGTACTTCATGTTTTGGTTTTTTTATGGGGTTTTCTTGATTATCTTCTACTTGTTTTGGTTCTCCTTCTCCCGTATCACTCTTCGTTTCACCGGTTTCTTTATTATTAGGTACCTCTACTGAAAAAGAAAACTTTCCTTCTATTGGGTGTCCATCTGCACCAATGATCTCCCAGTCCACTTTATAATTTCCATTCTTTAAAGGTTGAAGGAAATTAGCCCACATCTCCTCCTCCTCGATCACAAAGTTTCCTAGTTTAACATATTCACCGTTTGAGTTCGAAACACTAATTCTACTGTTCTGTTCAACTTTTGTCGCAAAAATTAAAGTTAACTCCTGAATGGGTTCTGTAATTACTTCACCATCTTTAGGTGTTGAGTCTTCCAGAGAAGTGTGTGCTAGTGCTTGCTTTGAAAATAAGATGAAAAGTAATAAAAATAATAAAGATACTTTTTTTATCATTCCAGATACTCCTTTTACAAATTTAATTCATCAATTTGACACACATATTAGCTACTGCTAATATGATGATAACAAAACATATTAGTCCTGTCTAATATGTTAGGAGGTAAATATATGCAAATTACTGATATAGATATGAAGGTTAAACTAATTCATGGATTTTCTAATAAAACAAGGATACAAATCCTCGAAAGTATAAAAAGTCAGGAAAAAACTGTGTCTCAAATTGTAGAAGAAATTAAGGGGAACCAGTCTAATATTTCACAACACCTTGCTTGCTTAAAGGGCTGTGGAATTATTGTCGGAAGGAATGAAGGAAAATACTGCTATTACAGTTTACGCAATCAGCATATACGAGATTTATTAGCAATGTTTGATGTAGTACTGGAAGATGTTCAAAATGACGTTGCATGCTGCGAAAGCCATATAGATTAGGAGTGCATAAAATGGCTGACAAAAGTTGTAATTCAAATAATGATGCCGAAAATACAGAAAATAGGACGGATAGTTGTTGCAGCTCCACCAAGTTAGAAATAAAACAAGAAAACACAAGTTGTTGTTCAAGTAACAAAGATTCAGTAAACAGCTTTAATTCAATACCTATTTTTATACAAACAGAAACTAGTTGTTGTAGCAGTAATACATCAAAGGAAAAAGATAAAGAATTAGAGAAAATAAACTGTTGCAGCACTTCCCTTCCAAGTGAAAAAAAGCAAGAAACCACTAATTGCTGTAGCAGTAATACAACAATTAAAGAAGATGAAACATTAGTGAATACAAGCTGTTGTAGTAGTAATGAACAACAGACAATCTCGAACTCTCTTCCTTCTGGGGAGAAAATGGCTTACAGAGTTCACGGAATGGATTGTCCGGCTTGTGCAAAAACCATTGAAAAAGGTTTAAGTATATTGAAGGATATCGCTGAGGTAAAGGTTAATTACAGCACCGCGAAAATGCAGGTGGCTGCTAGTCACCTTGATGCTTTTGTCCCAATTGAAAGTGAAATCAAAAAGCTTGGATATTCTATTGAGCCTTTAGATCAAAAAGGGAATACAAAAACGTTCGAAATTGCTGGAATGGACTGTGGTAGTTGTGCTAAGAGTATAGAAAACCATTTGAATACCCTCTCAACAGTTAAAAATGTCCGTGTAAATTTCTCTACCGGGAAAATGAAAATTGAACATACCGATAGTGATGAAAATATTATTTCTGAGGTTACTAAAATTGGCTTTAAAGCTTCATTACAGTCAAATAAGAAATCGATACAGACTAACAAAAGTAACGAAAATGGCTTAATAATCTTGTCTGGAATACTAATCGCTCTGGGGTTTATCGGCTCATTTAATGGAATTTCTCCATTGATGTCCACTATGCTATATGTAATTGCAATGGTTATAAGTGGATTTAAGCCAGTCAAGAGTGCATCCTATGCAATAAAAAGTCGTTCTCTGGATATGAATGTTTTAATGTCAGCTGCGGCTATTGGAGCTGCTCTAATAGGTGAATGGCTTGAAGGAGCTACCGTTGTTTGGTTATTTGCAATTGGAAACCTCCTACAAACAAAATCAATTGAACGTACAAGGAATTCAATTCGTAATCTTATGGATTTAGCTCCTCCTGAGGCTTGGGTCAGAGTTGGGTCCGAGATAATTAAAAAATCAGTTGAAGAAATAACAATTGGTGACATTATCATTGTTAAACCAGGCGATAAGATTCCTTTAGATGGTGAAATCATTCAAGGTGAATCAAGCGTCAATCAGGCTCCAATTACCGGAGAGTCCATTCCTGTAGATAAGGAAATTGGTGATACAGTATACGCAGGAACTATAAATGAAAATGGTTCTCTTGAGATTAAAGTGACTAAGTTAGTTGAAGATACCACCATATCAAAAATTATTCACTTGGTTGAAGAAGCACAGGAACAAAAAGCGCCAACAGAAGCATTTGTAGATAAATTCGCAAGTGTTTATACACCTATTGTATTTATTTTAGCATTGGCAATTATGTTGCTGCCCCCACTCCTTGGATTTGGTACCTGGGGAGACTGGTTTTATAAGGGACTCGAACTGTTAGTTGTAGCTTGTCCTTGTGCTTTAGTGATTTCTACTCCTGTTGCTATCGTATCAGCCATTGGGAACGCTGCGAAGAACGGTGTCTTAATTAAAGGTGGTACGTTCTTAGAAAAAGCTGGTGCCATTTCTGCCATTGCATTTGATAAAACAGGGACTTTGACTGAAGGAAAGCCAAAAGTCACAGAAATCAGGACTTTACACGTAACAGAAGATGAATTACTTTCAATTGCCTTAACACTAGAAGATTATTCAACACATCCTATAGCCAAAGCAATTGTTGGATATGCCAATGAAAAAGGAATTCAGCCTAAAATTGGCGAGCTATTCAGAAGTATCGTTGGAAAAGGTGTTCAAGCGACTATTGATGGTAATATTTATTACGGTGGTAATTTAAAACTATTTGAAGAAATGAATGTTTCCTTAGATGATGTAAAAAATCATGTTCAAGAGATACAAAATAAAGGAAAAACTGTAGTTATAATCGGGACACAGCATCAAGTAATCGGGATAATTGCAGTTTCTGATACCATCCGTGAAACAACAGCTTCTACTTTAATAGCATTAAAACAAAGTGGAGTTAACCAAACAGTAATGTTGACCGGGGATAATGAAGGATCTGCTAAAATGATTGCTTCAGAAGCTAATGTTACTCGTTATTTTGCAAATTTATTACCAGAGGATAAAGTAGATGCCATAAAGAAATTACAAAATGAAGGACATAAGGTAGCAATGGTTGGAGATGGTATTAATGATGCCCCAGCACTTGCAACAGCAGATTTAGGTATTGCTATGGGCGGTGCAGGGACTGACACCGCAATGGAGACAGCAGATATTGTTTTAATGGCTGATAACCTTGATAAACTTCCTCATACAATGAAGTTAAGCAGAAAAGCTTTAACTATTATTAAACAAAATATTTGGTTCTCCGTAATTATTAAAGTCATTGCATTAGTCTTAATCTTCCCTGGCTGGCTTACACTTTGGATGGCTGTATTAAGTGATACAGGTGCTGCATTAATTGTTATTTTAAATGCATTAAGATTGTTAAAATTTAAACAATAGATGTTAATGAGATGCTTCTTGATAAGAAGCATCTCATTTTTTCATAAAAAATACTATTTTTATCTTCGAAATAAAGATTGATCAAAAGTTCCTCCCGAGCCCCATATTAACTTAAATTAGAATCCATTTTGAAAAAAGATTGACCAAAATGGATTCTTTTATTTATAAAGGTTGCCGAAGCAACCAATTATTGATGCACAAATCCTCTCTTTTCTATTTTTGATGATGTAAAGTTTAGTTCTCATAAACAATAGGCTAGATCCATTCCACCCTTTTTGCAGCAATATATCGTCTGTAACCGTCCGGATGGATCTTAGTTCATCCACCTTTCCAGATCCATACTTGCTTATCATCGTATACGAAGTATTCTGAAAAAAGAGTTGACATCAAACTTGTACTCACCTTAAAGTATAGCTTATACAACAAAAAGTTTCCTTAAGGAAACTTTTTAGAAGGGGGTCAAGTAATGACTGATGAGAAAAAGGTTTCCCGCAGAGATATTTTAAAGATGGGGACTGCAGGTGCGTTTGGAGTAGCTGGATCTTATTACTTAAATAAAATGGCACAATTTCCAACTATGGCTCAGGCATCCAATAATTCGTCTCACAAGAATGGCAATCATTCCAATCATGCAAATATGAGTGATAAAACAAAAACCACAGGTTATAAAATGGCAGAACGGCTCCTTACTGAGTTTGATTATGGAAACGTTACCAAGCTGCCCAACGGTCAAACACTCCGGGAATATGAAGTCGTGGCAATTGATAAGGAAATCGAAATTGCCAAAGGAATTAAATTTCCAGGCTGGACTTATAATGGAACAATTCCAGGGCCTTCTTTTCGTTGTACCGAGGGGGACCTTTTGCGGTTTCACTTTATTAATCAGGGCAGCCATCCCCACTCTATTCATTTTCATGGAATTCATCCTCCAGAGATGGACGGTTTAACTTCTATTTATCCTGGACAGAAATTCACGTACGAATTTGAAGCGAAGCCTTACGGATTACAAATTTACCATTGCCATGTGCTCCCCCTAGCCCGCCATATTCATAAAGGCTTATACGGTAATTTTATTATTGATCCAAAGAAGCCAAGAGAGCCGGCATTAGAGTTAAACATGGTTATGAATGGATTTGATTTGGATTTAGACGGCGAAAACGAGTTTTATACGGTGAATGGCTATGCCTTCGCATTTATAAATCACCCTATTAATATCAAAAAAGATCAACTCGTAAGGATCTATCTAAGTAATTTAACAGAATTCGACTTATTAAATTCGTTTCACTTGCATGCGAATTACTTTACGTATTATCCAACCGGGAGAAACGATAACCCCTCTCAGTTCACTGATACGATCATGCAATGTCAGGGAGAACGTGGAATTATTGAAGTTCGATTTCCATACAAGGGAACATATATGTTCCATGCCCATGTAAGTGAATTTGCTGAGTTAGGCTGGATGGGATTCTTTGAGGTCGAATAAAAAAGGAGGGATAATTATGAAGGGAAAATGGCTAATTACTGTTTTAATACCGTTAGTATTACTTATAGGGGTGCTAGGTTGGGTGCTAATGAATGGAGCAGGTGTAGAAAAAGATCCTGCAGCACCGATAGAAGTCTTGAACATTGAACGCATCAAGGTAACTAAATTCGGTTTCGAATTATCTGTTAGTAATACCGGACCTAAACCCTTAACGATTTCTCAAGTGATGGTTAATGATTCCGTGTGGAATTATAATGTCTCTCCTCAAGCAAAACTTGAACGATTTGATGAGGGAAAGGTGACCATCTCTTACCCATGGGTGGAAGGTGATCCACATACCATTAAGTTAATCACAGAGAATGGCATTATCACGGAAGGTGAAATTGCAGCTGCCACACTCACTCCAGAAACCACCTGGAGCAACTTTCTTAATTACGGCTTAATCGGATTTTACGTTGGAATTGTCCCGATCACATTGGGGTTGTTATGGTATCCATTTATGAAACGTTTCTCACGAAAATCTATAAATGGGATTCTTGCGCTTACCGTTGGGCTCCTTTTATTCTTATTTGTCGGGACTCTGGCTGATGGATTTGAAATTGGTGCAGAAGCACCTTCTGTCTTTCAGGGGAATATGGTTGTCATAATTGGGGCTTCCTTAACCTTTTTATTATTGATCGGCTTTGATCAGTATCAACAAAGAAAACAAGAAAGGAAAGGATATTCCCCTTTTGGTCTGGCTTTGTTAATGGCTACCGGAATTGGCCTTCATAACTTTGGAGAAGGTTTGGCAATTGGTTCTTCCTTTGCACTAGGTGAAGCTGCTTTAGGAACCTTTTTAATCGTAGGGTTTACCCTTCACAACATCACGGAAGGGATTGGAATCGCTGCTCCTTTATTAAAGGCCACACCTCGTTTTAGAGACTTTCTATTACTTGGAGTTATCGCAGGTGCACCCGCCATTGCGGGTACATGGGTGGGCGGATTTATCTTCTCACCAATTTGGGGAGCTTTATTCCTTGGTATTGGAGCAGGGGCCATTCTTCAAGTAATTTATGTAATAACAAAAATGCTCATTGAAGATCATAGAAAACATAATGAAGCATCTGTTTCATGGTTAAACCTTTCTGGTTTCGCGATTGGACTATTAATCATGTACTTTACTGCATTTTTCGTGAAATTTTAAGGGATGCCTTAATCTTGTTTGGACCCATAAACAATTCCCGAACTAGGTAGAGCTATTCAACATTGTTGAATTAAAAATTAACCAACGCTGCTAAAACTAATTAAAAGGAGCGTAATTGGTAATGAGAATTTGGAAAAAAAGAAGTAATTTTGGTAGATGGGTGGATAAACAAAAAGACCTAAATGAATTAGATTTAGAAAGAGCATCAAATATAAGTAGAGGTACAATTTCAAAATTATGTAGCGATCCGAACTATCGACCAAAAATTTCAACGGTAATTAAAATAAATCAGGGCTTAATGGATTTAAACGAGTTTTTTTACTGAAGTTATTCTAAAAATGATCTAAAAGGAATTACAAAATTTAATTACTTGGGGGAAGTATTATGTTTCAAAGTATAGGTATACCAGGTTTAATTTTAATACTTGTCATTGCCTTGATTATTTTTGGACCTAAAAAGCTGCCGGAAATCGGTAGAGCTTTTGGACGTACTTTAACTGAATTCAAGGGTGCAACCAAGGGATTAGTATCTGACGAAGATAAAGGAGAAGGAGAAGGGGAAAATCCTGAGTTAACGACTGTTGAAAAGAAGCAGGATAAATCAGGTGATGCCTAAGAATTAAAAATTGTTCCTGCTTTTTGATTTTTAAAAATATCAACAAAAAAGTATTACGTTTACAAACGGTCTTAGCAAACTATACAGCCTATTTCTAAAATTTTATACGCTAAAAGAATTCCAACATAAAAAGTCGATCTCCTTTACATGAACTGCACCCCAATTGTTAGACACAACTAACAATTGGAGGTGCAGCTTTTTTATGGCGAGATTTTCTTCAGAAGAAAAAATACAGGCAGTTAGACAATATATGGATGGTAATGAGGGAGGAAAAACTATTGCTAAATCTACTGGTGTTCATCCGAGTTTACTCCATCAGTGGATTAAACAATTTGAACTTTTTGGTGTTGATGCTTTTGAAAAACGCTATACACCCTACCCCGCACAGTTTAAACTAGATGTACTCAATTATATGAACGAACACGGGACGTCTATCAGGGAAACAGCGGCGATTTTTAATATTCCATCTTATGAAACACTTCGAAAATGGAAAATTGCTTATGAAACAGGAGGATTTGATGCCCTACAATCAAAGAAAAAGGGGCGTCCATCCATGAAAAATAAAAATAATAAGACATCAAATTCTCAAGTACCCGATGAAGGATCAATAGAGGCATTACAGGCGGAGAATGAACGTTTACGTATGGAGAATGCCTATTTAAAAAAGTTGAATGCCTTAGTTCAAAACAAGGAAAAATCACCAAACAAGACAAAGCACAAGTAGTCTATGAATTAAGGAATGCATTCTCGGTGAAAGCACTTATACAGCTCGCAGACATTCCGCGTAGCACGTATTACTATTGGGTGAAAAACTTCGGTCGTCCTGATCCAGATGCAGAACTGAAAGTATTGATTAAATCTGTTTTCGATGAACATGAAGGTCGGTTTGGTTACCGACGTATTCGTGATGAACTTAGAAATCGCGGACACAAAGTAAACCACAAAAAGGTACAACGTATCATGAAAGAACTAGGGCTAAAATGTCTTGTCCGTATGAAAAAGTATCGCTCTTACAAAGGAACTGTGGGCAAGATTGCACTAAATATTTTAGATCGCAATTTCAAAGCTGAAAAACCAAATGAGAAATGGGTTACGGATATTACAGAGTTTAAATTATTTGGAGAAAAGCTATATGTATCGCCGATATTGGACTTATTTAATGGAGAAATCATTACGTATACAATCGGTTCAAGACCAACCTACTCACTCATTTCAACGATGTTAGATCAAGCTTTTGAACGCTTAACAGACGACGATACTCTCCTTATTCATTCAGATCAAGGCTGGCATTATCAAATGAAACAATTCCGTGATGCCCTTAGGGAACGTGGCATTACGCAAAGTATGTCTCGCAAAGGGAATTGTTACGATAACGCTGTTATGGAAAATTTCTTTGGTATCATGAAATCGGAACTTCTTTATCTAAAAGAATTTGAAAGTGTGGAACACTTTAAACAAGAACTAGCAAAATATATAGAATACTATAATCACAAACGAATCAAGGCAAAATTAAAACATACTAAGGTTAGTAGTGCGGACCAAGGCATTGGTCCACACTACTATTTTTTATATAGTAGAAATGAAGAA
>NZ_JBYSYV010000022.1:0-89383 GCF_058783805.1 Peribacillus sp. FW305-BF15
GTAAGGAAGTAGAATTATTGGATGGTATACCTGGTGTGAACAAAGCTGCCGCAGCTACTTTTATTGCAGAGATGGGCGTTGATATGTCCGTATTTAAGTCGGCTAAACATCTTGCCTCTTGGGCTGGTGTGAGTCCTGGAAATTACGAAAGTGCTGGTAAAAAAAAACGAGTAAAACCACACAAGGAAACAAAGCATTAAAAACGATGGCTGTAGAATGTGTACTGGCAACCTCTAGGCAAAATAATCGAATTGCTTCACATCGAAAAAGGATTACCAAACGACAGGGAAAAATGAAGGGACGAATCGCTTCTGCTCATTTACTATTGACGATTGCTTACAACATCTTAAAAACAGGAGAACCCTATCATGAACTAGGCTCAAATTACCTTGAAGAAAAACAAATGAACAAAGAATTAAAAATGATAGAATACCTAAAAAAGAAAGGATATACAACAATCCCTCCATCTGAACAACAAACTGCATAACCAATCAAAATAACGACATAGTACATTTAAGTCCTTCAAAAAATTAGAATATGGTGGGCTTATTTTAGTATCGTCTCTTTCACTAATGTGTTTTCATACAAAAAAAACTAAATCAATTAACTTTTGGATCCTTTTAAACTAGAATATAGGAATTGTTTTTTTTCGCCTCCACTCCCCCTGATTCAAATGTCCCGCACAACCGTGAGTCCTACCATGTCTACTTCTATCAAAAAGGCCAACCAGTAATTTTTACTGGTCGACCTTATAATACGAACGCATCCGTTCGATTTGTGATCGAATTAAGATTCATTGATTTGCACTAAAGCAGCAATATTGCGATGGGTGCCGTAATAATTAACGTGATGAGTGTCCGTTCAAACCAGATAACAATCAACTTCGTAATGCTGATCGGGATTTCGGTTGATAGGATACAAGGTATCGCCGCTGAAAAGAACAATATGGATGAAACAGAAACCACGGCAATGATGAACTTAGTTACCAGTGGTGCATCAACTACAAGAAGCGCCGGCAGGAACATTTCTGCAATTCCTATAGCTGAAGCTTTTGCAGCCAAAAATGGTTCAGGTATTTGCAATGACCAGGTAAATGGGTAAAAAAGATAGCCAAGTAAATTAAATACTGAAGTGTACTCCGCTAATACAAGGCTGATGAGACCAACGGATAAAATGGACGGCAGAATGCTCATTGTCATAAGAAAACCGTCCTTTAAGTTTTTCCATGAATTTCTGCCAAGACTTACTTAATTATTTGCTCCTACCATCGCACTGTTCCAGACACTTCTGAAAAGTCCTTGTTTGAAAACTTCTTCTGGGTCCGCATTATCCGAATAATATTCGTCGCTCATTTTATTTATTGGACAAAAACGTACGGTAATGGCAAGGTACGTGATCGCTAAAGAAACCCAAAAGAAAAGCGACCATAGGTCCATAAGCCCGAGGGTTTTTGCTACAACGATCATAAACGTTGCTGAAACCGTTGAAAAGCCAGTTGCAATAATAGCTGCTTCTTCAAGGGTGTATTTTCCTTCTTTATATAGTCGATTCGTAATAAGCATACCAATGGAATAGCTTATACCTGTAGGTCTTGTCGTTCCTTTTGGCGCTGCTCATTGGATACGGGCTTCTCGAGTTTTTAGGTGTACTGATGCAGCCGATCATGAGGCCGATATTTAAAACGCCGGGGCGTTCAGCTGTTGATATGGTTGCTGATTTAGCAGGAGTGTTCCTGCCCCTTTTGTGCATAAGAAACAGAGCTAAACGTCACACATCCAACCAAACTTTCTTTTATATGCTTTTTTGCTCCCAACTTGGGAATAAATAGTTCATACACTTACGTTTAATTATCTGTTAAATTGGGGAAATATAATTCAATCGACGATGACTTTATAACTAGGATGGGTATGATGAGAATTAAGGTAAAAAAAATAATATATTACCTGATTAAATTAAGAGGGAAAATCTTTATACCATTTGCCATTTTATACATATTAGTTGCAGCATATATTGCTTTTTCTATAGAGCCACAGACGTTCGAATCATATTTAACTTCAGTTTACTGGGTTCTTACAACGCTTGCTACGGTTGGTTTTGGTGACTATGCACCGGTCACTGATCTTGGAAAAGCATTTACCATCGGTCTATACATAACGGGTATTGGGCTTGTTAGTCTTTTTATTGGAAAAATCATTAAATCTGTATATCTTATCGAAAAACGTAAAGTTGGTGGAAAAATGAAATATACAGGTAAAAATCATATCATTCTGATTGGATGGAGTGAAAAGTCAAAATCAGCAATTCAAGAAATTTTTAAATCTGATGAAACCATTGATATTGTTATCATTGATAACCTGGAAAAATCACCCATGATGGAGGAGCGTCTGTTTTATGTTCGCGGGGATGCCACCGATGAAGAAACATTACTCCGTGCAAATCTGCCTAAAGCAAAAGGCGTTATCATTTTTGCTGACCAAATAACACAAGATAATTATGCTACAAAGGATCCGTTACTTGTCGATGGAAAGACATTATTAGTTGCCACTGCCATAACGTCCATTGAAGAAAAAACCAATACGCCAATACACGTCACCGCTGAGGTAATCAATCAAAAGCATATTCGTTTATTTGAGCGTGTAAAGGTGGATGAGTTTATTCCTACACAAGAAATGATCTCCCACGCAGCAGTACGATCATTATTTTCTCATGGAGTCACTCACATGTATTCAGAACTCATGAGCTCAAAGTATGAAGAGGCGATGTATGAGATTTCTAAACAAGATGAATGGCGAACCTATCGTGATGCATTCATGGACCTTCTTAATAAAGGGGCCACACTGGTAGCAGATCGTGGTGATCTTAACATAAACCAAAAATTAGATGCACGAATTCCTGATGATGCACAGCTTTTCATTATTTGCGATAAAGAGACCATTTCCAAAATAAATTCAAAAATACATTAGAATCAGGAATCTTTAGGGATGCTATAATAGCATCCCTCAGTTTGTAGGCAAAAGGGTTTTTATTTAAGTTAAAACTAAGTTGATTGGAGCGGGTGTTCGGGCCTCCTGCTTAGAAAAGCGAGTGCATCTTGTTCCCAATCAACTTGCCTGCAAATATGCATCCTTAAATGAATAAGCTTTAAAACAAAGGCTGTTTTCGCATACTTTGTTGCTATTTACGAAGTAGTGCAGTGTGGTTGATTTCCCCTCCAGGTGCTCGCTTTCCGCGGGGCGGGCGGTGAGCCTCCTCGGCGTAAACGCCTGTGGGGTCTCACCTGTCCCGCTGCTCCCGCAGGAGTCTCGCACTTCCGCTCCAATCAACCTAAAATAGTTTCGTTTGAAAAACAACAATCTTTACGAAAAGAGCCAAAACAAAAAAAGAACCTTCAATCAAAGATCGATTAAAGGTTCTGTTGTTTTTAATTTCAATGATGCTTCGATATCCAAAAATTAACTATAAACTAGCTCTTTTTTTTTGCTCAGACCAAGCGTCTCTGATGTTGAAGTTTGAATTTCGTGCAAAAGCTCTGTATTTTCCATTAGTGACTCTCCATAAGAAGGAATCATTTCTTTAATTTTCGGTTCCCACTCTTTCATGCGTTGCGGGAAGCATTTATTAATTACCTCAAGCATAACGTGAACAGCAGTAGAAGCCCCTGGAGAAGCACCTAGCAATGCTGCAATAGAGCCATCGGATGCACTTACAACTTCCGTACCAAATTGAAGTGTACCTTTGCCGCCTTCAGCAGTATCTTTGATAACTTGTACACGTTGGCCAGCTACTACTAAATCCCAATCCTCGCTCTTAGCGTTCGGGATGAACTCTCGTAACTCTTCCATGCGCTGTTCTTTCGATAACATAACTTGCTGGATCAAGTATTTTGTCAATGGCATCTCTTTTGCACCTGCCGCCAACATAGTTAAAACATTATTCGGTTTTACGGAAGTTATTAAATCGAACATTGAACCTGTTTTTAAGAACTTCGGTGAGAAGCCCGCAAATGGTCCAAATAGCAACGATTTTTTATTGTCGATAAAACGTGTATCAAGATGCGGAACAGACATTGGTGGTGCACCAACTTTAGCTTTTCCGTATACTTTCCCATGATGCTGTGCAACAACTTCCGGATTATTACATACCATGAAGTATCCACTTACCGGGAATCCTCCGATATGTTTCCCTTCAGGAATGCCGGATTTTTGCAGTAAATGCAAGCTTCCGCCCCCGCCTCCGATAAAGACGAATTTAGCATTATGACGTTCTACGCTACCGGTATCGACATTACGCACTTTTAATTCCCATGAGCCATCACTGGCACGTTTAACATTATCAACACTATGTTTATATTTGATATCGACGTTTTGAGCCTTTAAGTGGTCAAACAACATGCGTGTCAGAGCACCGAAGTTAACGTCTGTACCGTAATCAATTTTTGTTGCCGCTATAGATTCATTCGATGGACGGTCTTGCATAATAAGTGGAATCCATTCCATCAGTTTTGCTGGGTCATCGGAATACTCCATACCTTGGAACAGAGGATTTTTGGACAGCGCTTCAAAACGTTTCTTTAAGAACGCTACATTGTTATCCCCTTGCACCATACTCATATGAGGCAATGGCATGATAAAGTCTTGCGGATTATCAATCAGCTTACAGTTTACAAGATACGACCAAAACTGCAATGAAACTTGGAACTGTTCATTTATTTTAATTGCTTTGCTAATATCTATAGATCCGTCAGCTTTTTCGGATGTATAGTTAAGCTCGCACAGCGCAGAATGTCCCGTACCCGCATTATTCCATTCGTTAGAGCTTTCTTCTCCTGCGTTTGCAAGCTTCTCAAATACTTTGATTTCCCATTCCGGTGCTAACTCTTTCAGTAATGATCCCAAAGTCGCGCTCATGACTCCGCCGCCAATTAAGATAACGTCTGTTTGTTTCTGTATGTTGCTCATTATAACCTTCCTTATCCCCTATATTTGCAAAAAAGATGTAGGCGCTCCTGCTTAGGTGTCAAAAAAAGCCCGGCACGAACTAGGAACACACCTTTTCTGTCTCCTTATAACTATATCATAATCTATTATTATTATTTCATAGATTAAAATATTCTACTATTACTTTTTTTGTTAAAATGTTGATTTTGAAAAGAAATTAGCTTAAACTTATCCGCCTCGATAGTCGCATTAAAAGATTTCTTCAGCAACTCCCCATCATTGAAGGAAGAAACTGTTAGTGAAATAATATTGACAGATTCGAAAAAGCCAGGAAAATACACATTTATTGACAAGAACAGAAGGAAAATTAGAACTTTCTGTAACCATTTCCCTAAAAAACTAGGGCCTTCCTGAAATTGCTAAACTCTTAACTTTTTAACTAGTATCATAAATTCCACCCAATTATTAGATATAATAACAATACCAATAATTACTGAAAATTAAACCAATATAAGGTAATATCACCGATAATATTCTTAATTTTAAGACTTATCTCATAGTCCCTCATTAATATAATTTCTCAACTTATTGCTATTACAAAAAAACATTATTTCTCTTATTTTCGCAAAAAGATATTTTGAACTTTATGTTCCGACCCTTTTTTCAAGATGAGTTTTGCCCGTCCTTTTGTCGGCAGTATATTTTCATGTAAATTTTTCAAATTAATTTCTTCCCAAATTTGGGTCGCTTTTTTTATGGCCTGTTCTTTAGAAAAGTCAATATAACGATGGAAATAGGATTCGGAACTTTGAAATGCAGTCTTTTGAAGTAAAAGGAACCTTTCGACATACCACCGCTCTATGTCGTTAACATCTGCATCTACATAGAGTGAGAAATCAAAAAAGTCACTGACGAATACTTGATTTTCCTTGTCAACTTGAAGAACATTAACACCTTCCACTATTAAAATATCCGGATTACAGATCGTCTGCACTTCATTTGGCAAAATGTCATACTTCAAATGTGAGTAGATTGGAACTTCCACTTTATTTTTTCCCGCTTTTACATCTCCGATAAGATTGATTAATTTTTGGGTATCATAACTTTCAGGAAACCCTTTTCTTTTCATCAATCCTTTTTCTTCTAAAAGATCATTTGGGTACAAAAAACCGTCGGTAGTGACAAGACCTACGTTTCTGTGATTATCCCATCTGGATAATAAAGTCTGAAGCAACCTTGCAGTCGTACTCTTTCCTACAGCAACACTCCCTGCAATCCCAATGATATAAGGTACTTTTTTAGCATCAGTTTTTAGAAATGAAGAAGTGGCTGTGTTAAGCTGCTGAGATGCCTCAACATGTAAATTGATCAAACGGGTCAAGGGCAAATAAACCTCTTCCACTTCCTGAATGGATATTTCTTCATTTATTCCTTTTAAGTTATCCAATTCTTCTTCTGTTAAAGGAAGAGGGGTATGGTTTCGCAAAGATGCCCACTTTTTTCGATTGAATTCAAAATAGGGAGTATAGGAACTCATGATTTTTCGTTACCTCACTTTTTAGAGTTACTATCAGTTTAACAAGGATGATGTCCATAAAAAAGAAGTTCCTGATCCCTTATTCACTAAATTGATTAAGCTTTGAATGATAACCCACCTGTCTCCAAAGATTCCCTAAGTTTCGGTAAAGAAGCTGGTCCCATACCGTGGAATTTCAAAATCTCTTTTTCACTATATGCTGATAGCTGTTGTAAAGAGGTTACCCCATTGCTTTCCAATGCACGTCTGGCAGGTGCCGAGAGCACTGAAAGGAATCCTGTATCAGGTTTTCGTTCCTGCTCACATTCAGGGCAGGTCGGACAGTCGCTGGATTTATAGTATTTGTGTCCCTTTTCGCAAGTCCTCAAATTCTTCTTTGAAGTGGTCATTGTCAATTTCTCCTTTTCTTCTGAATTTTAAGTCCAAACATAAAAAGTTCACCCTTCACAATGAAGCAACCATTTTAATCCATTTTATCATTAATTTCATTGGAAAAGGGCTGCCGCAGCAACCCTTTGCAAAACGCAAAGTGAATGATGGATTAACCCACTTTGTCCTCCTTCTTAGCCTCTGTTTGAGCATTTGCTTGTACACGCTTGTCTATTCCAAAAGCGAAATAACTGATTGCTACGATAGCCAGAAAACCTATTCCAACCATAAGAGATATACGTGTGTCATCATTAAACCACATACCGATCAATACCATGATCAAAAAAGCGATGGTCAGGTAGTTTGTAACAGGTGCAAACGGCATCTTGAATGGATGATTGTGCATTTCAGCTTTTTTGACCTTCCTGAATTTAATTTGACTGATCAGAATGACAAACCATGGAATCATTCCAGGAAGTACACTCGCACTGTATACATGCACAAATAAATTTTCTGGTGCAATATAACTTAAAACAACCCCAATCGCTAAACCGACGATCACTCCGAACGTACCGAATAAAGGGACACCGCTATTAGATACTTTTGCAAAGAACTTTGGCGCTTGCCCATTCACCCCTAATGTGTAAAGCATGCGTCCTGCACTGTAAATACCACTATTGCAGCCAGACATTGCAGCCGTAATTACGACAAAATTAATGATTCCGGCTGCTGCCGTGATACCAACCTTCGCAAAGGTCGCAACAAATGGACTGCCAATCGAACTTAATTGATCCCAAGGGTAAACGGTTACAATAATGAAGATCGCACCGATATAGAAGATTAAAATACGCCAAATGGTACTTTGAATCGCTTTGGTTATCGTTTTTTGCGGATCTTTTGCTTCACCAGCCGTAATCCCGATTAATTCTACACCTTGATAAGCGGCAACCACAAGTGAGAGAGCAAAGAAGAAGCCCTTCCAGCCGCCTGTAAATAAACCGCCATGTTCCCAAAGATTCGATAACCCTAAGGCTTCCCCACCGTTACCGATCCCAAAGAAAATCAGTCCAAACCCTGCAACGATCATTAAAATAATCGTTACGATTTTAATCAGTGCAAACCAAAATTCAATTTCCCCAAAGGATTTAACGGAAATTAAGTTCGCTGCTCCAAGAATCACCATTGCAATTAAACCTGGAATCCAAGCAGGGAGATCAGGGTACCAATACTGCATGTACGTCCCCACTGCAATAATTTCTGCCATCCCGACGATAACCCACTGGAACCAGTTACTCCAAGCTGTCATATACCCTGCCAATGGATGAATGTACTTATAACCAAATGTTGCAAATGAACCTGTACTTGGCTCTAAGTACAACATTTCCCCCATTGCGCGCATGATCAAGAATATAAATAAACCAGAGATCGCATAAGCTAACATTACAGACGGACCTGTCCATTGAATCGTGCTGGCTGAACCCATGAATAAACCGACACCAATCGTTCCGCCCAAAGCGATCATCTGAATATGACGACCTTTCAAGTCCCTATTCAAATCTTTGTTTGCCATTCCATTTCCCCCTACACTACTAATAGTCGAAATTTTATGCAAGATGCTTATTACACTCCCTATTTAGTATAGAAATGATATAGCAGGCACCACTTTATTTAATCTTTCTTAAAGCCGCCTCATAAAATCACTCTTCACTTTTAAGCATTCCTGACAGTTGGAAAGATTACTATCCATTTTCATGTTAATTCTTTATTCTGTCCGAGGTGCCATAGAAAGCGCTTACTTTTCACCGGTTATAACAAGTTCACCCCTTAAACGTAAAAATTCCCCTGTATAAAATAACTCGAATAAAAGAGTTTTGCAACTCTTTTATTCGGCTGGCAGGTTTATTACGCTGTTACCAAAAGGGACTTTAATCTCAGCTTTAACAACATATCATTGGTCATTTTCTCCAAATCATATTCCGCCTTGAATCCCCACTCTTCCTTTGCACATGTTGAATCAATTGTATTTGGCCAACTATCTGCAATGGATTGTCTTACAGGATCGACTTCATAATTCATGACAAATTCCGGTATATGCTTTTTAATTTCGGCAGCAATTTGCTCCGGATCAAAGCTCATGGCAGAAACATTGAAAGAATTCCGATGTTTCAATTTTGAAGCATCTGCCTCCATTAAAGCAATGATGGCAGCTAAAGCGTCCGGCATATACATCATGTCCATATACGTTCCCTTATCAATGTAAGAAGTATATCGCTTGTTTTTAATCGCTTCATAGTAAATTTCAACTGCATAGTCGGTAGTTCCGCCGCCAGGAGGCGTGACATACGAAATCAGTCCCGGGAATCGAAGCCCCCTCGTATCAACCCCAAATTTATGATGATAATAATCACATAATAACTCTCCGGATACTTTATTCACGCCGTACATCGTATTCGGCCGTTGAATGATGTCTTGCGGTGTCCAATCTTTAGGAGTGGTTGGACCAAACGCACCAATGGAACTAGGTGTGAATAATTGGCAATCGAGTTCTCGTGCCGTTTCCAAAGCATTGACCAATCCGCCCATGTTTAAGTGCCAAGCTAAAAGCGGCTTCTTTTCAGCTGTTGCCGACAATAAAGCGGCCAAATGTATAATCGTATCCACTTCATGTTTTTTTGCCATGTTAAACATCGCTTTTTCATCCGTAACATCCAAAACTTCAAATGGACCTGATTGAGCAACATCGCTGTCCGTTTTTCGGATATCTGTCGCAATGATATTGTCAGCTCCATAAACCTCTCTCATTTTTAGCGTCAGTTCTGAACCAATTTGACCTAAAGCCCCCGTTACCAAGACCTTTTTCATCAAAAATCCCTCCCCATGTTTTAAACTCCGAAACAAGCAATCTACTTATATGATCGACATCTCTTTTCCTACTTTTTCATAAATGGCCAATGCGCTATCCAACATCTCTTTTGTATGAGCCGCAGTAGGCATATTCCTCACTCTTCCTGTACCTTTTGGAACGGTAGGGAATACGATGGATTTAGCATACACACCTTCTTCATTCAGCCTCTTGCTGAATTGCTGCGTTTTTGCTTCATCACCTATAATGCAAGGCGTGATCGGTGTTTCGCTCTCCCCGATATCAAACCCTATTTCTTTTAGGCCTTTTTTCAAGTAATCGCTATTTTCCCAAAGCTTATTTTGAAGTTCTGAGCTATTCATCAAAATATTGATGGCTTCTATGCTAGCTGCAACTGCTCCTGGTGTGGCAGCCGTTGAAAATAAAAACGGACGGCTTCTCACCTTTAACCAATCAATCAAATCTTTCTTTCCTGCTACATAGCCCCCCACAACACCAATGGCTTTTGATAATGTTCCAATTTGGAAATCCACTTTATCCGATAAACCAAAATGCTTAACCGTTCCTGCACCATTACCTAATACACCCGAACCATGCGCATCATCAACATACGTAATTAAGTCGAACTCTTCGGCAATCTTCACAATTTCAGGAAGTTTGGCTATATCCCCATCCATCGAGAACACTCCGTCGGTAATGATCATGATCTTGTTATACAATCCGGACTCCTTTGCTTGACGTGCTTTTGTCCGTAAATCATCCATGTCGGAATGGATAAAGGGAATGATTTTTGCCTTGGAAAGTCGGCATCCATCAATGATTGAAGCATGATTCAGTTCATCTGAAAGAATGGCATCATTTTTATCCATCACTCCTGAAATCGCTGCCATATTACAGTTAAATCCAGATTGATAAGCAATGGCTGCTTCTGTATGCTTAAACTCGGCGAGCTTTTCTTCTAATTTGACATGAATATCTAACGTTCCGTTGATCGTACGAACGGCACCTGCACCGACGCCATATGTTTTCGTCGCTTCTATGCAAGCCTCTATTAATCGTCTATCTGTTGCTAAACCTAAATAATTATTGGATGATAAATTAATTAGCTCCCTGCCCGCAATCGTGATAACCGGACCATTAGCACCTTCCACTGGATCAATAACGTTGTAAAGTCCCTTTTCTTTTAAATCTTCCAAATTTTCTTTCAAAAATTCATTTAATATTTCACTTGACATTTAATATACCCCCTTATTGATGGTTGGAATAAATGCAGGATTTTTTTATGTTTTACACCTATTTTAAAAATATTGTATTTTTTCCCTTTTTCCAAAAATACACGTGTCTTCTCCAAAAACACACACAGTATTAGCGCAAATCCCTTTATACTAAGTGTTATAACACTCATAATAATGGATAATTTTAATGTTGTCCATATTGTGTGGACAAAAAAATTTGAATTTTTGTAGTTCTTACAATCAACATCCGCCTAAAATGCGTTTATATCAATGAAAACACGAAGAGAATTTCATCAATTTTCCAAGGCAAACGATGTTATATCTACTGGTTTTTTGGAGACCTTAACCATTAACCTAATTAAGGAGGGGTATAGTGAAAACGGAAGATGAAAAAACCTCAGAAGGCCTAAATGAGATTTTTGAGATTATCAATGCAAAAGGTGACATTGGAGAATTAAAAGAAATCATCCAAAAACCTGATGAACAAACAAATGAAGACAAGTAAACCAAGGGGAGAAATCCACTTTCAGTTTGTTGACAAAAGGAAGTTCAGAATGGTTCATTCCTGATAATGAACTGTTTTTGGGGCTTATTTCCCTCTCCAGGCAATCGCTTTCCTCGGGGGGCTTTGCGCCTGAGGGGTCGCTTTTTTAAGCAGGAGTCCCGTTCACCCGCTCCAATCAACTTGATTGTTTTTTAAAGATAAAAACCGCAGGCAAACCCGAGTTCTTCCAATTCGTCCATAGTCAGCAAGGGGATTAATTATCCTCTTTTTTGTCTGTTTTACATTGTACTAATGGACGCTTAAGTCCATTACAACAATACAAAATGAGCTGATGATCAGCTCGGATATTGAATTGAATCTCACGTCCAAAAAACAAAAAAGTCATGCAAAAGAATGGGATAAAGGGGCTAAGAATAAGGATTTTCCCTATTTCTCTTCCTTGTCCACAATCGATGCATAACTAACAAAATTACTCCTCTACTGCACTAATCCTATGACAATAATGCTTCCCATAAATCAGATTTCCATGTCCCACCGTTTCTTTTCGGTCTCCTTCATCTGTTTTTCCGTTTTCTCGGGATGAACAGTACGGAATTTATGGTGGTCAGCCGGGATGATTTCGATCATCTTTTCTATCATATCTTCCGGATCGAATTGGTTTTTTAATCCCTTTTCTTGCTTTTTCATATCCTCTGCTCTTGTAAAACTCTTTTCTCCATCGTACCATTTCCATTTTTCCTCAGCTGCCCTGTCGTTAAAACCGGTATTGTATGCTCCCGGATTGATGGTCGCAACCTGCACCCCAAACTCCTCCAGCTCATCCTTTAAGGTTAATGCCATTCCCTCGATGGCATGTTTGGTTGCTGCATATCTACCGCCATATGGTGTCGTTATGATCCCAGCCATTGAACTTAAGAACACGATTTCCCCTTTTCCTTTTTTGACCAGCTTTCTTGCAACAAACTGAACGGATTCTAGTGTAGCGAAAACATTCACTTCGAAGATCGCCCTGAATCGGTCCATCGGCATTTCTCCGAGCGGTCCTCCTTCATTGATCGCCGCATTTGCAACAAATACATCAAAGTCATGATTATCAATTCTTGCTCGATCACGTTCATTTGTAATATCCAATTTGAAGACTTCCATATCCAAGCCCCGTTCCCGCGCCTCCCTCATAAGATCCGTTTTCTGGGAAGTGATTTCCGTTGTGGCAATTACACGGTGCCCCTGCTTTGCTAACCCGAGTGCAACTCCTCTTCCAAGCCCGCTGCCCGCTCCAGTAATGAAAATTGTTTTACCCATCTTTCATTCATCAAGCTTCTCTATGTCTCTTCTTCCCATAAACGAATGGTATAAACCATTTAAAATGGTGTGGGTGTTTATCCATTCTTTTCTTTTAAAAGGAAAAAAACTATATCAAGTTTATTCCTGCATCTATATTCAAGTTAAGTGCATAATTAACAAGAAGAGATATTCAGAGAAATAAAGGAGAAATGGCCATGCATGATAAAAATATCACGATTGCCGGCAGCGGCGTTTTAGGGAGTCAGATCGCATTTCAAACTGCATTCAAAGGGTTCAACGTGTCAGTTTATGACATCAATGATGAAGCATTAGAACGTGCAAAAGATAGGATCATTAATTTGAAGCCCTACTATAAAGAAGACCTTGGAGCAGCGGAGGAAGATCTTCATGCTGCTTATGCCCGCATTTCTTTCCACAGTGATTTATCTGCGGCAGTTGCCAAAGCTGACCTTGTGATTGAAGCGATTCCGGAAGTGGTTCAAATCAAAACGGATTTTTACACAGAGTTAGGAAAAGTCGCTCCTGAAAAAACAATTTTCGCTACAAACTCTTCTACATTATTACCAAGCCAATTTGCCGAAGCGACAGGCCGCCCAAAAAAATTCCTGGCTTTACACTTCGCTAATGAAATCTGGAAAAACAATACCGCAGAAATCATGAAACATCCTGGAACGGATAATGAAGTGTTCGAGGAAGTGATTGAATTTGCAAAAGCGATTGGAATGGTTCCTCTGTCTTTACATAAAGAGCAGCCAGGCTATATATTGAATTCCTTATTGGTTCCTCTTTTGGATGCTGCCCAAATGCTCTTATTAAAAGGAGTGGCTGATACGGAAACCATCGATAAAACGTGGATGGTCGCAACAGGAGCACCTCTTGGACCTTTCGCCATTTTAGATGTGGTAGGAATCAATACCGCTTATAATATTTCACTTGCAAAAGCAAAAGCGACAGGTGATCCAGAAGTTGAAAAGCTGGCTAACTTATTGAAAACGGAGTATATCGATAAAGGGAAAATCGGAAGAGAAGCAGGAGAAGGCTTCTATAAATATCCCAACCCCAATTTCGCAAAACCAGACTTTTTAAGAGGCTAATGAACTCGTATTTACTATGCAGAGGGTGTCCTGGGGGTGCCTTCTGTTTTTAAATGAATTCTCACTTCCTAATGTCTTCGAATAGAAAAAGACCCTGAAATCGGAAAAGTACTTTTCACGAAATCAAGGCCTAAATATCATGATGTGCACGATAAAAACAGTACCGAACCCTTATCCCCTATATCTCAAAGTTAATCCTTTTAAGAAATTCCTGGCGTATCGATCTCCGCACTCTTTATAATTCCTATGACCCACTTTTCTTAATATAGCGCTTAATTCTCCTTTGGTTATCATGACTCCTGCTTCTTCCAAAATATCAATCATATCCTCACTGGTTAATGATAATGCTATTTTCAGTTTCTTCAGAAGGATATTATTTACACTTTCCTTATGCTTTACAGCCGGTGCCTGACTTTGAGGCTGACCAGGTTTTGGCTCTTGTCTCCCTCTTTTAAAAATGATCAAACCATTTAAAAAGGACTCTAGCATCATGTTATTGCAGTTTACCCCATCATCAGCTTCATCCAAATCATCATATTCTTCATATTCTTCATAATAATCATCTTTTGGTTTTGTGAGCATCTGCATGACTTCTTCCATTGTCACTTCAATCTCCCCAAGTTTAAATATCTCAACCATATCTTTATTTTTAATATCCAACGCATATCTTAATCGAATTAATATATCATGATTATGCATCCAAAACCCTCCTATGTATTTCTCGATTTTCACAGTACTTTCATTATTTCACAAATGGTTGGAAATAAACGCAGATTAAAATCCGAGAACCTTTTACAGATTCCCGGATCACTCTGCTTATTCTTTAATCAGCTTCAATGACGTTACTACTTCCACATGGCTCGTTTGCGGGAACATGTCCACGGGCTGCATGGCCTCCACTCGATATGATGAACCCAGTTCTTGTAAGTCCTTCGCCAATGTGGACGGGTTGCATGATACGTACACTATGGTTTTCGGTTTAACTTTCAAGATTGTCTGCAGTAAAGATTGGTCACAGCCGGATCTTGGCGGGTCGACGACCAGTACGTCCGGTTTCCAGCCTTCTTTGGTCCAGCGTGGAAGGATATTCTCGGCTTTGCCTGTTTCATAGTATACATTGTTGCGTTTATGTTTTTTGGCATTTTTCTTGGCGTCCTCAATGGATTCTTTGATGACGTCCATTCCTCTGACTTCCTTGGCGTTTTCAGATAGCCATAGCCCAATGGTTCCAACACCGCAATAAGCGTCAACCACTTTTTCCGTGCCGGTTAAGGCTGCTGCTTTTTTCACTTCATCATATAAGCGAACAGTTTGAACCGGGTTAAGCTGGAAGAATGTACGTGCCGATAGTTCGTATGATAGGTCACCCAATGTTTCGTTGATGACTTTTTCGCCTGCCAGGTGAATCGTTTTTTCGCCAAAGATCAGTGATGTGTCCCGGTTGTTGATGTTTTGTACGACCGATTTCACTTCTGGCAATTGGTCACGAATTTGTTTTAGCAACTGATCTTTTTGTGGAATTTCCTCCGCTCCCGTAACAAGGACAACCTGGACTTCACCTGTTTCAAATCCTACCCGTGTAATGACAGTACGGATGACACCTTTTCTTTTTCTTTCGTTATAAATCGAGATGTTCAGGTTCTTCAGTATCTTTTTCACTGTACGTGTTACCTTATTCGTTGCCTTATGCTGTACAAGGCAATTCGGGATATCGATCAGTGTATGGGAATTCATGCCATAAAGGCCTGCAATCAACTTGCCATCTTTTTGGCCGACTTGGTACTGACTTTTATTGCGATAATTCCAAGGATCTTCCATGCCGATCGTTTCTTTTATATTTAATGAAGAAACTGGGAATTTTGAATGACGTTCCATCGCTTGAATGACGATATCGCGTTTTTCTAAAAGCTGCTGGTCATAGCTCAAATGCTGCAACTGACAACCGCCGCATTCAGCGTAAACCGGACATGGCGCAGCAATGCGATGCGGTGATTCTTTACGGATGGTTTTTATTTTCGCCTCGGTGAAGTTTGGCTGAACCTTTGTAACCAAAGCTACAATTTCCTCACCAGGTAATGCTCCTGGGACGAAGACGACTTTCTTTTTGAAATAACCGACTCCCTCTCCGTTAATTCCCAGCCGTTTAATCGTAAGGGGAAGGGTTTGATTCACTTCTAGTTTTGTATCTTGAATGTTTGTCATTTCTTTTCACTCCGTTTTTCAATGCTTCTCCACAAATAGAGGGAAGCGTAGCTTAGATATGGAGCCCATTTCACACTATAGGACTCCATTTCTTCTTGGGTTGGCTTTTGCGGTAAGCCATATAATATTTTCAAGGCATTTTGAATGCCAATGTCGGCTTTAGGAAATAGGTTCGGCCGGCCAAGTCCAAAAAGCAGGAAGTTTTCAGCCGTCCATCTACCGATACCGCGTATTTTTATTAGTGTATCCATAACCTCTTGATCGGATAGCTTTTCCATTATATCAAGGTTGAGATGGCCCTGAATGATCTGCTCGGAAAGTCCGATGACGTATTCCGCTTTCCGGCCACTGAATTGAATGGCTCTTAATTGCTCGATTTGTAGTTGGGCGGTTGTTTCCGGTGTCGGATAAAACCAGGCGCCTTCCATCTGGAAGCCGAAGGTTTTAACGAATCGTTCCGTGAGCGTATGGGCAAAAGATAAGTTCAATTGCTGATGTATGATGCATTTCACGAGGCAACTGTAGTAATCGAAGTCCAAGACGATGGCAGTACCGCGGTGCTCTTCGAAGATTTCCCGCAAATCGGATTCCCGAAAGTGCCGGGAAACGCCTTCCAATGGCTCATGCCAATGAAAAACCTTTTTTAACCGTTCGATTGCTTTTGACTTGTACACCTCTGATTGACCTTTGATAATAAAAGATGGTTCATCGATATTTCCTATTGCCTGAACCTGCAAAACGATCGGTTCTTTTTCTATATATAGCGGAACTTTTACCGTCCTGTTAGTAAAATCAACTACCTGAAGTGGGTCTAACGATAATCGTTCGAGAACAAGATCGAAATTATAGGGTCCTTGAACCTGTAATTTTTCTGTCCACACAAGCGATCCATCCTTTAGCAGTTTTCCACGTATTATAGCATGTTTCCTGAAATATTACTTGAAATTGAGAAGAATGGATAAAAGCGGGACCTGAAATATTACGACAGGACCCGCTTCTCATTTTAATAAAGCATTCGGTTCGGCAACTGTTTCTCAATCATTAATTCATCAAGGCTACCAAAGGTGTACCCCTGTTTTTCAAGATCCGTCAGAATTGAGTCCAATGCTTCCGCATTATCCTTCGATACGGTATGCAATAATAAAATCGCGCCGGGATGAATCTGCTTAAGCACTTCATCATGTGCAAAAGCAGCACCCTTTTGTTGATCTACAATCCAGTCCCTATATGCCAGGGACCAGAAGATGTGGTAATACCCTTCTTTTTTTGCGACCCTCATTGTTCTCTCATTAAATACGCCACGAGGCGGCCTTAAATAGTTCATTCCCTTTTGCCCCGTTAATTTTTCCGTTGCTTCTTTTACCCGATCAAGTTCGGTGCGGATCACATCGTCCGTCACGCTGGTCATATCCGGATGGTTCCATGAATGGTTTCCTACGATATGCCCCTCATTGGCCATACGGACAACAAGCTCAGGTGCTGTTTTTAAGTAATGACCCGTGACAAAAAAAGCTCCAGGAGCACCATGTTTCTTCAGAACATCTAAAATCTGGGCCGTATAGCCATTTTCATAACCGTTATCAAAGGTTAAATAAACGACTTTTTTCTTTGTATCCCCCTTATAAATCGCTTCATATTCAGGCAGCATTTCATTGAATTTTTTTCCGGCATCGGCAGGTGTACCATTTTTCCCTTTATTGAATCCCCAATTATAGGATTCTGCAAAAGCTGGACTGGCCAAAAAGCATATCAAGCATATAAAAGCGGATAAAATCACCATTTTTTTCATTGGAACATCCCCCAAGTCTTTTTTCTTATTGTTTGGAACATGGAGATTTATATGCATGATATTGTGAAGGTCGAATTCCTTCCGCAAAACAAAAAAGGCCCTTCCTCCGAAAAGGATAGGCCTCCATGTTCTGTTTATCCTTTAAATAACGCTTGTGCCGCCTTCCAAATAATGGAGATAGCGAAAATGAGAACGATTACAATTCCGACTACGTCAAGGAATGTTTCAAGACCGGAGAAAATCGTGTTTGCCACAGGAAGTTGGATGAAAGCAAAACCAGTTAACATGGCGAAAAAGAATAAGATGTAGTTATTCTGCATGAAAATCCCTCCTTTCTCTTCTAATGTATGTGCGACCATTCCAAAAGATTGTACTTTTCTGAGGTAATTTTCGCCTTTTTTTTCATATACATGTACCAAGGGGGGAATGTAATGCTGGAATGGGTTATCACTCTTGGCTTTGTTGGTTGTCTTGGTTTAAGTGGTGGAGTGTTTGTTCATTTTGTGAAAAGCGGATTGAATTTGGAGGATTCATCAAGGATCGATCCACTGCCGGAAATCAAAGAGTAAGATATGCAAAAGACGCTCAACCTTTTGGTGAGCGTCTTTTGCCAAACATTTATTTAAATACCGGTTCTTTGAATTGTGCCAATTTTTCCAATGAAGATTGCTGAACGTCTTTATGCAGGCTGTTTCCATGTGAATCCATGGTAACTACTGCAGTGAATCCTTCAACATTCAGATGCCACATTGCTTCTGGAATACCAAATTCAGTGAAGTTCACACCCTCGACGGATTTGATACAGTCTGCATAATATTGAGCAGCCCCGCCGATTGCATTTAGATAAACGCCGCCGTGTTCACTTAATGCTTCTAGTGTTTTTGGTCCCATTCCGCCTTTACCGATAACTGCACGGATGCCGAATCGCTTCATGATATCGCCTTGGTATGGTTCTTCACGAATACTTGTTGTTGGTCCGGCGGCCTTCACATGCCATTTGCCCTCTTCATCCTTCAGCATAACTGGTCCACAGTGATAGATGATTTGTCCATCCAGGTCGATTGGTGCAGGATTTTCAGATAAGTGCTTGTGGATAGCGTCACGGCCTGTATACATTCTGCCGTTAATATGAACTACGTCACCCACTTTTAATTCACGGATTTGTTCTTCCGTGATTGGTGCTTGCAGGGTGATTTCACGGGAAGCTTCAACGTCCGATTCTGCAGCGGCTGCCACTTCATCCTTCGCTGCTTTTTCTGCTTCCAGAGCAAAGTCGATTTTCTCGCCTTCTTGATACAACCACTCATTGATTTCGCCTGTTTCAGGATTGACTTTCACTCCTAAACGGCGGAACGCCCAGCAGTTGTAAGCAACGGATACGAAAAAGCTTGCCGGAATACGGTGCATGACACCGATTTTACATCCAAGCAGTGTAGTTTCGCCGCCAAAGCCCATCGTGCCGATGCCCAATTCATTAGCAGTCTTCATGATGTAATCTTCAAGTTGACGAAGATCTTCATTCGGATTCACATCTTCGTTACTGCGGAAAAGTTGAGCCTTAGCCAGATCATATCCGGATGAACGGTCCCCTCCGATACCCACGCCGATGAAGCCGGCACTGCAGCCTTGTCCTTGTGCTTGGTAGACAGAGTGAAGGATACATTTACGGATTCCGTCCAAATCACGGCCCGCTTTTCCCAATCCTTCAAGTTCCATAGGCAGACTGTATTGGATGTTTTTATTTTCACAGCCGCCGCCTTTTAAGATGAGACGAACATCAATATAGTCTTTTTCCCATTGATCGAATTTAATGACAGGAAGACCTTCCCCAAGGTTATCCCCGCTATTTTCACCCGATAAAGAATCAACTGCGTTTGGACGAAGTTTTCCGCCTTTTGTCGCTAAAATGATTGCATTTCGAATTGCTTTTTTTATTTCAAGTTGGTTCACGCCAACTGGAGTTTTTATTTTGAAAGTCGGCAGACCAGTATCCTGGCAAATCGGTGATACATTGTCGTCAGCCATTGTAATATTATTCGTGATGGTGGTCAGGCTCAATGCAGAACGAGTACCTGCATTTTCACGTTGTTTTGCACTTTTGACCGCACGACGAACATCCTTTGGAAGATTCGTTGAAGTTTCAACGATAAGACTGTACATACTTTCTTGGAATTTTTGAATATCCAAATTTCTCTTCCCCCTCTTATTTCCCCTAGATTAGATTTAATCATTTCCCTGCTTCTCTATAAATAGTGAATGATTCACACCCGTTTTATTATACATCTAACATAATCTTTCGAAAACAAGTAATTATTTTTCTTAATGAACAGCAATTTAGAGAGAAATGAGTAAAGCGCCAGAAATAGCCCATATGTTAAATTTCATCACCAAACATTTCCATCAAAAAAGGACGACGAAGTTTCTCGTCATCCCTTCATGAATATTAACATTGAAAAAATCATACTATCGAAACAGATATTAGTCTTCGCGGGTTTTGAATTGTTCCACTTTGCCTTCCAAATCATCTATCATGCCGATTAAACGGTCTATATCTTCCAACTCCGTATTTTCCGGTTCAATATGATCAAGAACTTCCATGAACATCGTGAGGCGTTCTTTTAAGTATGTTAATTGTTCGTTTTTACCTGTAATGGATTTTCCCATGAGGCACTCTCCTTCCGTTCTTCTTTCATCGTAACGAAATCTGCTTGAAAGTGCAATGGCAAGCTATAAATGCAGCTCTCCGCCATTTGACAATTTTTGTCCCCATTGTTCATAATGGGTTAGTGCATTATTACGTAAGGAGTTTTAAATATGTCAATAATCAAGCAAGATCTTTTAACACCAATTACACCCAAGTATGATCCTTGGGAAGCATATATGGACGTTGAACAATATGGAAAACTCAGCCTTACCAATGTAGAGTTCACCACCACCACCCTTTGCAATATGCGTTGTGAGCATTGTGCCGTCGGTTACACACTCCAGCCCAAGGACCCGGATGCACTGCCTCTGGAATTACTGATCCAGCGCCTTGATGAGATCCCTTTGCTTCGCTCGCTCAGCATTACTGGCGGGGAACCGATGCTTTCAAGAAAACAAGTGAAGAATTATGTTTTGCCTCTATTGAAATATGCCCGTAGTCGCGGGGTCCGGACACAAATCAATTCCAATTTGACCCTTGACTTGGAACGGTATGAGGAAATCATTCCTTATTTGGATGTTCTCCACATTTCCCATAATTGGGGAACGATCGATGAATTCATTGATATCGGCTTTGCCATGATGGACCGAAAACCATCCCGGGAACAGCGAAAGAAATTATTTGATAAAATGATCGAAAATTCCCGTGCCCTGACAAAGGCTGGTGTACTGGTATCTGCGGAAACGATGCTTAATAAACGTACATTGCCTCATCTTGAGCATATACACAGGCAGATCGTCGATGAAATGGGATGTCAAAGGCATGAAATTCATCCGATGTATCCAAGCGATTTCGCTTCGGCACTTGAAACTTTATCACTGGACAAAATGCGTGAAGCGATTCATCATTTGCTTGATATCCGAGATGAAAATGTTTGGATGCTTTTCGGTACCCTGCCATTTTATCCTTGCAATAACAGTATAGAGGATATTAAGCTGCTTCAACGCCTTTATGGTTCACATAAAGTGACCGTAAGAAATGATCCTGATGGACGATCACGGTTGAACATCAATATTTTCACCGGGGAAGTGATCGTGACCGATTTTGGGGACGCGCCTACATTAGGGAATATCAAAGATCAGCCCTTGACCGAATCCTATGAAACATGGATGAATTCGAAACTGGCCAATGAATTGAATTGCCACTGCCCGGCAGTCAAATGTCTAGGCCCGAATGTACTCGTCAAAAATGCATACTACCCGAAAGAGGACTTCAGGATCAGAAAGTCAACCATATGAAGAAAAACTCGCCAATCCGGCGAGTTTTTCAATTTACCTGGGTTGCTGTGAGACTGTAAAACTGAAGGAAACATGGTCCTGAACCGGTATCCATGCACCGATGCCTTGGGAAGTGATGTTCTTTATCGTAATGGTTCTTTTATTTCCTTTTAGGTTCAAATACACTTCCCCATATGTGACCTTGCCTTTTTCATTTACGGCGGAAGCAAAACTGGATAAGTAACCAATCCTATTTGACGCAACATTGTATACTTGATCTTTTTTCGTACCAGCTCCAATGATCGTTTCAAAAGCCAAAGGCAAATTCGTTTTCTCGGTGGCTTTTAACAGCATCATCTTTTGAACATCCTCAGCCTTAGGAATTTTCGCCGTCAGACCGCCACTCACTGCCTTCTGACTTTCCTGGACATAACGGATCTTATATGGAACTTCACCGCCGCGATTATCATAGTAATTCGTATTGATTTTTTGGTATTCCCAGTTTGGCGCCGTTTCCGAAGACTCATAATTCAAGGCCCAATGACCAAGGTAAATGGTCGCCCTGTATCCAAAAGCAAGCGGGGCCTTTGCAATTGCGGATTCATTCAACATTTGGATGAGTTCTGGATTTTCAATCTTGATATCCGACGATTCGATCAATTGTTCGGCAAGATTACTTGGCTGCAGCATCGGAAGATCCTGGGTCGGGTTCGGATACGTATTCTCCTTTGCAATATTCAATACGGAAGGAGGAATATTCACCTTATTCGGATTTGCTTTGACTTCTGGTATATCTGCTGCAAAACTTACATTCGCCTGTATGAAGGCAATTAGGGCAATCATCGTAATAAGAATAGTTCTTCTCATGCTGTCGCACTCCTTTTGAGGGGTTCAATCATTTGTTTATAGATTTTGTTTTTAGCCAACATTCTATACATTTCATTCAGATTTCAACTTTGTAATGAATTTGTAAAGTTCAGAATATTTACTTTTCTCTCCAAATCGGTTATACTTAATTTACATTATAAAAAGGAGGCGAAATCGTTCATACCTATTAAACCTTCAGGAGGTATGCTTATCGAACAATCCATGACACCCTTTTAAAGGATGACAGAAAACGAATTCGCCAATACTTAAATCTGATGTAAAAGGATGGTGTGACACTCTAGAATATTTTCTCAACTTTTACAAAAGCATGATGAAAAATTTTGGAATAACTTATGAATGGTAATTTACTAATATAGAAATGACTCTGCTAAATCTAACCTGAGCAGAGTCATTTTTATTTTATTAAAAGAAAGACCTTCCACATCGGAAGGCCTGCATTCTTATAATAAATAAAATCCAATTCCCATAATGAAGTAAGCGGCCAATAAGGTAAGGCCTTCAAACCAGTTCGTTTCCCCGTCATTGGAAATCATGATCATCAAGAAGACTGCTGTAACCATGGAAATCAGTTCTGGCAGTGTGAAGACGAGCGGCATATGCGTTGGATACATTAACGAAATAAGTACGAGTACAGGAGCTACGAACATCGCTACTTGAAGCGTGGAACCGACGGCTATCTCCACTGCGACATCCATTTTGTTTTTATAGGCCATCATAACGGCGGACGCATGCTCTGCCGCGTTACCTACGATTGCAACGATAATGACACCGATGAATAACTCCGACCATCCGAAGGTTTCCCCCACTTCGCTGAACGTATGGACGAGTTTTTCCGATACGTACGCAACGGCCAATGTAGCGGCAGCAAGTATTATAATTGCCTTTTTCCTGCTCCACTCTGGTACCTCCTTTTCATGTTCCTCGGGTTTCTCCGTATGCTGATATACCCCTCGGTGAGTAACCAACTTAAAGAATAATGCAGCAAGGTATAATAAGATCAATATAATGGAAATTCCTACACTTAACGACATCGTGCTTGATTCACTCATGTCTTGTGTGAATACTTCCGGTATGACAAAGGCTACAATAACCGCAAAAATCAATAGACCGGCATTATGCCTCGCATCGAATACATTAAACTTCTGCCGTTTGTATTTAGTCCCTCCGACAAAGAATGAAAGACCTGCCACCAACAATAAGTTCCCTAATACCGAACCAGTCAAAGAAGCCAACACGACCCCAACAAGCCCCGCCTTTAATGAAAAGATGGATATGATCAATTCCACCGCATTCCCAAAGGTTGCATTCAAAAGACCGCCAATCCTTGGTCCCATGACGATCGCTAAGCTTTCAGTCGCCCGGCCCATGAAGCCTGCAAGCGCGACGATTGTTAAGCAATATACGATGAACATGATCACACTCGGCCAATGCAATAATGACCCGATGACTGATATAGGGACGCCCAGCAGGACAAGTCCCAAAAATATTTTATTCACGATACTTCTCCTCACAATCTATAGTTCTTTTTATGTAACAAAAACTATCATACAAAATCTTCGGGCGATGACAAAGGAAAATTTTATCATCTTCTCTCTTCTTGTCAATATTTACCCAAATTTCTATTGCTTAATCCTCTTCCTAAGATGTAACATCAAGAAGGTATACATTTCTTAGGAGACATGATTTTATGAATAACAAATTGCTTTTTAGCGTTTTAATCTTAATTGTCGGCATATCGGGGTTTTCTCAAGGGATGCTTCTGCCAATCATTGCCATCATTTTTGAAAATGACGGAATTAGCTCATCACTGAACGGGTTTCATGCAGCCTCGCTTTATATTGGAATTCTGTTGATTTCCCCTTTTATGGAAGCACCGCTCCGCAAATACGGCTATAAGCCATTGATCATATTTGGCGGGATAACGGTCATTCTATCGCTTGCCTTATTTCCTGTTTGGAAATCATTCTGGTTTTGGTTTGTCCTTCGTTTCTTCATTGGTATCGGGGATCATACACTTCACTTTGCTACCCAGACATGGATCACTGCCATTTCACCAATAAAGAAGCGCGGAAGGAATCTTGCCATTTATGGACTTTTCTTCAGTCTTGGCTTCATGGTAGGCCCGCTGATGGCGAAGCTTCTCGAGATTAATCAGTCTTTGCCTTTCATCATCACATCCATACTTAGCCTTCTCGCCTGGTCTGCTGTTTTCCTTATTAGAAATGAACTTCCTGAACAGGATGATTCTGAAAGCACATCATTCCTGGGCACACTCCAAAGGTTTACGAAAGTAAGCCGCATAGCTTGGGTCGCATTTTTACTTCCGTTCACATTTGGCGTGCTTGAGGCATCATTGAATAGCAATTTCCCTGTATTCGCCCTGCGCTCCGGAATCGATTTAACGGCAGTTTCCATCATCATTCCGGCATTTTCCGCAGGGACCCTGCTTACCCAGATTCCCTTAGGGATGATCAGTGACCGTTTTGGCCGGCGAAAGACCTTGCTGACGATCCTTTTTTCAGGGTTTGCGATATTCACGCTTGCAGGGATTTATTCCGATTCAGTGCTTGGTCTATTCATCTGCTTTATGTTTGGCGGAATGATGGTTGGTTCGACTTTCTCGCTGGGAATCAGTTATATGGCAGATCTTTTGCCTCGAAACCTATTACCTGCAGGAAATTTATTATGCAGTATTTTCTTTAGTCTCGGCAGCATCGGCGGTCCATTTTTTGGCGGCCTGGTCATTGAACATATCAAAGGCGGGAATTTTTTCTACATGATCAGCATCATGCTTATCCTTGTCTTCATTTCATTGGCAATGTTTAAGGAGAAAATGCCTGCTTCAGTTATGTAATATAGTTTATTATCTGGACTACTTCTTTTATTATTCAATTTGAACGGATTTATCAAAAGTGCCTGTATATTGGAGATTCGATACTTTATATTTTTTACTAGATTAGAATCATTCTTCTTTATTTCTGAATAGGATATGTGGTAATATAATATTAACAAAAGGGACATCACCTTAATAAACCTTTGAAAACATTGCTGTCATCGCAATTACGGTGGCAGCTTTCATATTTTATCCAGAGAAATGACGTTGATTATCTTTCTCAATTAGATATAAAGTAAATGATAATCTATATCATTTACACAAAATAGAGAAGAATGTGGGAGGGAATCTTATGACTACAGATACTAAACATTTAACCCAATTGGCTACATGCAAAACCACTTGGTTGGAAAAAGCAAAACCTCATTTAGAACTTATTGCTGCATTATTCAGCGGTTTATTAATAGTTTTGGGCTGGGCCCTTTCAAAGAACGGAATGGAGTCCGCTTCCATCGTCATTTACTTAGCCTCTTTCTTGATTGGCGGATATGCCAAGGCAAAAGAAGGCATAGAAGATACGATTGCCGACCGGGAGTTGAATGTTGAGATGCTGATGATTTTTGCGGCCATCGGTTCTGCGGTCATCGGATATTGGACGGAAGGTGCCATATTGATTTTCATCTTCGCTTTAAGCGGCGCCCTTGAGACATACACGATGAATAAGAGCCATAAAGAAATTTCGGCACTTATGGACTTACAGCCTGAAGAAGCACTGCGCGTAACTAACGGATATGAGGAAACCGTGTCCGTTTCCCAACTGCATGTCGGGGATCTGATTTTAGTGAAACCAGGAGAAAGAGTTCCTTCAGATGGAAAAATCACGGACGGACGTACCAATATCGATGAAGCCGCCATTACAGGCGAATCCATACCAGTCAGTAAATCATTGGATGATGAAGTTTTCGCTGGAACGGTTAATCTCCGTGGTACGATTACCGTGGAAATCACCAAACCGGCAAGTGAAACTTTATTTCAAAAAATAATCACTCTCGTTCAATCCGCACAAAGTGAAAAGTCGCCTTCCCAGCTGTTCATTGAACGGTTTGAAGGAACTTATGTAAAAGTGGTATTGACGGTCGTCGGTTTGATGATGTTCGTACCCCATTTCCTATTGGAGTGGAGCTGGACCGAAACATTCTACAGAGCGATGATCCTGCTCGTTGTCGCTTCTCCTTGCGCCCTTGTGGCCTCTATTATGCCTGCTACACTTTCAGCCATTTCAAATGGTGCTCGTCATGGCATTTTGTTTAAAGGCGGCATCCATCTTGAGAATCTAGGTAACCTGCAGGCAATTGCTTTGGATAAAACCGGTACATTGACAAAAGGAAAACCAGAGGTAACGGATGTCATTATCCGCGAAGATTTAAACGAAGAAGATTTCTTATTTCACATTGCATCTGTTGAAAATTATTCGAACCACCCTTTGGCAACTTCGATCGTTCGTTATGCCAAAACGAAATTGCAAAGAGATATCATTAAACCAATTAACATGGAAGATATCTCAGGTAATGGGGTTCAAGCATACATCAATGGCGTGCTTTGGCAAGTCGGAAAAGCTGATTTCGTCGGTCGCAGTGAAGCAGAACGATTCCAAAATGGCATTTCGCTGACATTGGCTGAACAAGGTAAGACAATCGTGTATGCTAAAGATGATCACGGAATTGCCGGTATACTCACTTTGAAAGATGTCGTGCGTGATGAAACCGTAACAGCCATCGAGGCTTTGAGGAATGAGGGCATCCATACCGTCATGCTGACAGGCGATGGTGAAAAAACGGCTAAAGCGATTGCCTTGGAGAGCCATATTGATGCATATATTGCCGAATGCCTGCCAGAAACGAAAGTGACTGAAGTGAAAAAGCTTAAAGAACATTTTGGCACTGTAGCGATGGTTGGGGATGGCATCAATGATGCACCTGCTCTGGCAACAGCATCTGTTGGAATTGCAATGGGTGAAGGAACGGATGTTGCCTTGGAAACAGCGGATGTCGTTCTGATGAAGAATGACCTGCCGCGCATCGCGGAAGCAGTCAAATTATCCAAGAAGATGAATCGGATCATCAAACAAAACGTCATCTTTTCCATTTCGGTCATCATGATCCTGATAGCATCCAATTTCCTTCAATTCCTGGACCTCCCATATGGCGTCATTGGCCATGAAGGAAGCACAATCCTCGTTATACTGAATAGCTTAAGACTTTTGAGAAACTAAACCATGAAAAAGGAGCCATCCAAGGCTCCCTTTTTTATGTTCATTTAATGATATCCGTTCTTACCGTTTGCAGAACCTGATGTTTTATGGTTCGATCCTTTATTTTTTCCTTTTTGTTTTGTGCCGCCATCCTTTTTACTCATGAAAGAACTCCTCCTCTTTAAAAGTTGTCATTTCTTGAATAGTATCCGCAGCATGATAATCCGCTATTACGGAAACTCCAGGAAGCTCATGCACATTCTGGCTTTTTCCTTTCACTAATGAGCGCATTTATTTCCCCGCCCAGTATGATGATAAGGCCCGATAAATAAAACCAGACCATTAATACAATTATCCCTCCAAGACTTCCATATGTTGCGGAATAATTAGCGAAGTTCTCCACATAAAATGAAAACAAAAAAGAAGCCAGGCTCCATCCTGCCGTTGCAAAGATTGCACCAGGCAGTACGGTTATGCACTTTAGCTTAATGTTGGGCGCAATCCAATAAAGGATGGTGAACACAATTAAAAATACAAGCGTACTGACCACCCAGCGAAGTTGGTTCCAAATCGTAAGAAACTCATCGGATTGTCCAATTTCGGCAAATAGGAACACTCCGATCTGTTTTCCGAATACCGGCAGCAATAAAACGACAATAAAAACAAAAATCATCGCTAAAGTGAGAAGAATCGACATTCCCCGGGAAATAAAGAAAGTTCGACTTTCTTTTACACCATATGCATGGTTAAATGCTTTAATGATTGCATTCATCCCATTCGATGCCGACCATATCGTTCCTATGACACCAAACGACAATAAAGTCCCATTCGCTTCCAACACTTCCGATAGGTTAGCTTCAATAATTTTCATCGAATCGTCAGGTGCATATGTACGGACGGTATTTAATATATCTTCTTGTGAAAATGGCAGATAGGCCAATAAAGTGAATAAAAAAATAAGCAACGGAAACAGGGAAAGTAAGAAGAAATAAGACAGCTGTGCGGCAAGCCCCGACACATCATCGACCTGTAACCGTTTTACCAAAGTCTTGAAGAATGAGCCTTTCAGCCATTCTTTTTTATTGGCCATACCCCCACCCCATTTTCTAATTTAAGGAAATTCGTTCGTGGTTTCTAGAAGACGGCTCTTCTTCTTCTGCAGTAAAAACTTCCTTCGTCTCCATCACCACTTGGGCAACTTGTGATGGAATATCTTTCATTTCCTCAACCTTTTGGGAAATGAAGGATACATCTTCGGAAATTTTTTCAACAGTGGAACGGACCTTGGATGATGTTTCACGTACTTGTGTAAGCACCCCATTGGGATTCTTCACGAATTCCTTCATATTACTCATGCAGCTTTTGCTGTTTTCCAATACAGAATAACGCGTTTGCTTGTCAAAAAGGCTTATTGCCGCCCCAGCTAACGCCCCAATAAAGACCGCTTGCATAAACTTACTTTTCTTGGCACACTTATATTCTTCTCGAATGTTGCTCATATATTCTCCTCCTCGTCATATATTAGTTGATGGATAATGGTAGCTCTCTCCATTATACAATGTTTAAAAAAGTTTTTTCCTATCTTTTCCCAAACTCTCTCACTTTAAAACGCAAAGATCACCAAGATTATCGGGGGTCAAGCTTCATATCCCACCCGAATACTCATTGACTTCCAGCGGTAATCATGCAAAGATGAAAATAATTTAGGAACGTATGAAAGGATGAAGGAAATGGATTTAAGACAAAACACAGCCGAAAGTGTCGAGTTTATGATCGAGGCAATCAAGGATAAATTAAAAGTAATGAACTTCGGTGCAATCAAATCAACTCATTTTGATATTGAAATGTACGAAGAACTGCACGATATTTATACAATGGTGATGAAAAAAACGAATTTCAGTGTCCGTGAAATGGAAGCGATCGCTGAAGAACTTGGAAGACTGCGTAATAAGTAACATTCAAATCCTCCCATACCGGTGAGGATTTTTTTCATTTTCAAAAAAATTCTGCTACATTTGATATAGAAATTGAAAACGGACAGGAGTTGTAGGCATGGTAGAAAGAAGAACGCCCATCAGCATCGCAGAAGCAGTGGAAAAAGTGATGAAGCATAAATTAACAGGACATGTGGAACTGATTCCCCTCGAGGACAGCCAAGACCGCTTTTTGGCTCAGGATATTGTAGCTACAAATGATGTTCCGCATTTTAACCGCTCCCCATATGATGGATTCGCCCTCAGGTCCAAGGATACTTCTGAAGGTTCCATAAATAACCCCCTCGAGTTCGAAGTGGTGGAAGAGTTGGCTGCGGGTATGGTATCGACTATTCCCGTTCAAAAAAATCAAGTGGCAAGAATCATGACTGGAGCCCAAATGCCAGCTGAGTGTGATGCCGTAATCATGCTTGAACTTACGAAGGAATTCGAAAAGGACGGAAAGAAGTACATATCATTTAAACGCTCACTTAAGGAAGGCGAAAACGTTTCTTTTCAAGGCGAGGATGCAAAGGAAGGCGATGTTCTTGTAAAAAAAGGAACAGCGATCAATCCAGGGATCATCGGCTTGCTGGCAACATTCGGTTATGCCGAAGTGCCAGTTGCCAGGAAGCCTGTCGTCGGATTATTCGCTACGGGATCGGAACTGCTTGATGTTCATGAACCGTTGCAGCCTGGGAAAATCCGCAACAGCAACTCACATGTCATCTCCGCCCAAATTCGGAGGGCCGGGGGGGAAGTCCGTTTTTATGGAAAGCTTAAGGACGAATTCGAATTAAGCTACGAGGCCATTTCAACTGCGTTGGAGGAAGTGGATCTGCTCATTACAACAGGAGGAGTTTCTGTCGGTGATTTTGACCTTCTCCCGGATATTTATCAAAAGATTGGCGCCGATGTATTATTCAACAAAGTGGCCATGCGTCCCGGCAGCGTGACGACCGTAGCGGTATATAATGACAAATTTTTATTCGGTTTATCCGGCAATCCATCCGCCAGTTATGTCGGCTTTGAACTATTTGCAAGACCGATCATCCGCACCATGCTGTTCTCGGAATATCCGCATTTAAGAAAAGAGACGGCCCAATTGGCAGAGGACTTCTTAAAACCCAATCCATTCTCACGTCTGCTTCGCACCCGATTATTTTACGAATCCGGCCAGTTGAAGGTAATTCCAAGCGGTGTGGATAAATCGAATATTACAACAAGCTTGGCAGGTGCCAATTCACTGACCGTCTTACCTGGGGGGACACGTGGTTTCCAAACGGGAGACTTCGTGGACATCCTTCTCCTCGATGATCAGGAAGGTTCCAAATGGCCTTGGTGAAGCCCTTTATTTTTCAGGTGGTTGGCTACCAAAATAGAGGAAAAACGACCTTCATAACGAATTTAATCAAAAAGCTGCGCGAAGCAAAATTAGAGACAGCCGTTTTAAAACATCATGGACATGGCGGAAAACCAGATGTTACAGGCACGAAGGATTCCAATAAACACTTTCTTGCCGGGGCGGCCGCTTCACTTGTTGAAGGAGATGGAACAATCGAGCTGCTTGGAAAATTCAGGGGGAGCGCCCCTATCACTGAGCTGATTCAATTACTTTGTCTATTTCTCCCTGATGTGATTTTAATTGAAGGGTATAAGCAAGAGGATTTTCCCAAGGTCATTTTAATCAAGGAAGAAAGTGACCTCCCGTTATTGGAACGGCTTACCAATGTCAAGGCAGCGGTGGCTTGGCCCGAATGTCTTGAGCGAACCAGGAATCATGCTTCAGTACCTGTCTTCCCTTTGGATTCGGATCAATTCATTACATGGTTTTTAGAACAAATATGAAGGAGTGGGACAATGTTCATTCAATTCCCCATAGAAAAACGCCGTAAAATGATCGAACGTATCCAAGAATATGTTTATCAGGAACATGGGAAGGAAATCGGTGAAATTGCTGCTGAAAATCACTTGCAGTTCATTTTCGAAAATATCGCTCCCTTTATTTACAATGAAGGGATCAAAGATGCTAAAAAAGTCATGGAGGGCAGATTAGGAAATATCGAAGAGGATTTGTATTCATTGGAACGCCCCATTGATTAAAATGAAAAACAGCATCATAAACGATGCTGTTTTTTAATGTTCATTGTTCGGTTAGAATCAACGGACCGTTTTTCGTTATGGCAATCGTATGCTCATATTGAGCCGAGTATTTCCCATCTGCTGTGGATGCCGTCCATCCATTCGGATTCCGGCTTGCTTTATATGTACCTACGTTTACCATTGGCTCGATGGTGAATACCATTCCTTCCTTAAGACGCGGACCTTTATTCGGCAGTCCATAATGCGGAACCTGAGGCTCTTCATGAATGACATTCCCTATCCCGTGTCCGATGAAATCACGAACGACAGAGAAGCCTTCCGCTTCGACATATGTTTGTATGGCATGACCTATATCTCCAATCCGATTGCCTTCCACACATACTTCAATTGCCTTATATAAAGATTCCTTCGTCACATTCACTAAATGTTCGGTTTCCTTTGAAACCTTACCGACCGTATACGTCCAAGCAGAGTCAGCAAGGGCCCCATTATAATTGACGACCATATCAATCGTTACGATATCTCCGTTTTTCAAAGGGGTCTTACGAGGGAAACCATGACAGATTTCTTCATTTATGCTGGCACATGTCGCATACTCATACCCTTTGTAACCCTTTTGTTCCGGCTTCGCACCATGTTTTTTTAAGAATCCTTCAACAAATTCTTCTATTTCCCATGTTGTCACACCAGGAACAATCAACTTTGCAATCTCCCTATGACAAGCTGCCAAAATTTTACCCGATTCATGCATCGCTTGAATTTCACGTGCAGATTTTAATACGATCAATCGTGACACTTCCTTTTTTATTCGTCTCTCCTTTTATTTTACTGCAAAGATTGAAGTATATGAATCCTTTAAAATGAAAAATCCCGGCAGCCGCCGGGATTTTTCATTATTTCAATAGATTGAGCGATTCCCGGTTAAATGCCGGTAGATCTTCAGGAGTCCTGCTGGTTACAAGCTGGTTGCCGCAAACCACAACCTCTTTGTCCAAATATGTGGCACCTGCATACTCCATATCGACTTTAATGGATGTATACCCTGTTGCGTGGCGTCCTTCAAGTGTTTTGGCCGTAATCAGCAACTGCGGTCCATGACAGATCGCAAATACAGGCTTTTTATCATCCATGAACGATTTTGCGAAAGATACAAAGCGTTCGTCAGCACGCAGTTGATCAGGCGAGAACCCACCGGGGATGAATAACGCATCGAAACTTTCCGGTTTCACCGAGTCGATGCTTTCATCAATCTCGACTTCCACCTCCCCTTGTTTCCCTTTAACCGTTTTCCCTTTCACCATTTCAATCGTCGTTACCTTATGGCCAGCTTCTTCAAATGCTTTTGCCGGTTCACTATACTCCGAGTCCTCAAACATATTCGTTACTACACATGCGATTTTTTTACCCATAATCATTCATCTCCTCAATTTTTGATCGAATGAACCTACTTTGCACTTTATTTATGTTCCCTCTGACACGATAAATAAAACATATAATTAATAGTTGACCCTTTGTCCATGAATAAAATACCGCGAATCAATGTTTAGGATACTGGCCAACAACGTGTATCGCATTGATGATTCTTTTATTGATCCATTTCCTGTTTTCTTCTGTATTCAAATTCCCAAATATCCTAATCCGACCTACTTCCGTGGTTACATAGTAATTAGGCAGGTTATTCAATGATAATGTGATGATGTCATTTTTACATTTCCTGCACGAACAAAATGTTTGGTATTCTATACCTGACATTAAAACCTGCACCCATGTCACAACGATTTCTTCCATCACATTTGTGTATTCTCTTTCCATATATTCTCCTTCAAAAAGAAAAACCCATCCATTCCTGACAGGTTTTCACTCATTTATCGCTGTCCGTGGAACAATTAGGATTTCAACTCTCCGGTTTTTCGCCCTTCCTTTTTTCGTTTCATTGGAAGCAACCGGCTTGAATTCCCCATGTCCTTTAGCACTGAACATTTCGGGATCCAAATCCTTATTTTCGAGGAGAAGTTTCATAAAATTCACGGATCGCATCACACTCAGGTCCCAGTTGGATTCATACTTGGAGTTTTTAATAGGAATATTATCGGTATGTCCGCTTACGATGATGTTTCTGGGTAAGTCCATGACCAGTAACCCCGAGATTTCTTTAGCCATTTTACGGTTTTCACTCCTCACCTCGGCCACACCCGATTCGAACAGCACGTTTTCCCTAATTGAAATCAACATACCTTCATCCGTAAGGTTCGTTCCCAATTTATCCGTTAAATCATTTTTTTCGATATAGGCATTTACGCGCTCCTGAACTTCCGTAAGTTCTTCCTGCTCGTTTTTCCCTAGCTTCTCAAGATCTTCTGCACCTGTTCTTTGTTCGGGCGACGTCGGCTCATTGCTGGGGGAATCACTTGGAAAATCCATAAAACCCGTTCCGCTTGTAAAAACCTGGTTAAATACATTGGACAACTGCTGGAACCTTACTGCATCAACCGAACTTGAAGCGAACAAGACGATAAAAAGCGCAAGAAGCAATGTTAAGATATCGGCATAGGGAACCAGCCATGATTCATCGATATGCTCTTCATGCCTTTGTTTCTTTTTGCGCCTAGCCATTATCTCTCACATCGCCTTCCAACCACTTTTTACGATCTCCAGCAGGCAAATATGATGTTAATTTCTGTTCGATCGTTCTCGGCGCTTCCCCTTCGATGATCGATAAAATCCCTTCAATCATCATTTCTTTGATCCTGACTTCCTGCTGTGATTTCCGTTTGAGCTTATTGGCAAATGGATGCCATAACACATACCCCGTGTAAATCCCCATCAAGGTCGCGACGAACGCTGCAGATATGGCATGTCCCAATGCCTCTGTGTCAGCCATATTCCCCAATGCAGCAATCAGCCCGATTACGGCACCCAATACGCCAAGCGTCGGTGCGTATGTACCGGCTTGACTGAAAATCGCCGCCGCACTTAAATGACGTTCTTCCATCGCGTCTATTTCCTCTGCTAAAATATCACGAATATAATCGGCACTCTGACCTTCGACTGCAAGGTTCAAGCCATTTTTCAAAAAGGCATTATCCACCTGATCCGAAATGCTTTCCAAGGCCAATAAGCCTTGCTTCCTGGCAATGACCGCCCATTCCGAAAAGGTCTTTATTAAATCTTCCGGCTTTGTCAATTTTTGTTCAAAGAATAAAATCTTGAATATTTTTGGCAGTCTTTTTAATTCCGACAAAGGGAAAGCCGTTACGACAGCAGCTATCGTCCCTACAATGATGATCAAAATAGCCGCCGGATTAATCAGCGCCGTTACACTAACACCTTTCAACACCATTCCGACTAAGATGGCCACAATACCAAGAACTACGCCCAAAACTGATGTTATATCCATAATACTCACCCATTCATTTAAAGTCTCGTCTCCTCCTTATATCGGATGAAGTTCAAAAAAAGTGAGGATTATTTTACTATTCAGTTTCAATTTTCATTAAATCATCACAAAATCTTCCCACCTTATTGCCTGCATGAGCTTATCAACAGCACAAATATTCCTTCAAGAATGGAACCTCAAGCATGTTCCGTACATGATTTTCTCATAACATCTGGAATATACTCATTTACTCGTTGTTTTCACGCATTTATTCGTGAGTTTCACACTTTTACTCGTGAGTTTCGTGCTTTTACTCGTGGGTTTCGTGCTTTTACTCGTGAGTTTCGTGCTTTTACTCGTGAATTCCGTATATCGCCTGACATTTTTTATCACTCTTCAGTTTTTCCGAAAGAAAAGGACAAAGCCTGTCAGCTTTGTCCCTGTTCTTGTTTTCCATGATTTCTTCCGGCCAGCCATTTTATGATGGGGGACAGAAAAAATAAAATGAATAAGATCCTGAATAAATGAAAGCTTGTGACAACGGATAAATCCACATGCACAGACATGGCTGTGACTGCCATTTCGGCGACGCCGCCTGGGGCCATGCTCAAAAAAAGTTCATTTGCCTGTAAAGATAGGGTCGGGGCAAACTGAATGGAAAGATAATAGCAAAATCCAATCAATAGGACATTACTGACGAATACGGCTCCGAACATCTTTCTGAAAAGTCGGGGATTATCTACCTTCAGTGTGTAGCCTAAATGTGCGCCGATCAACAATTGTGACAGATTCAACCAAAAGTCAGGAATCTGCGGGGCACCTGGGCCTGCTAAATTGAATAGTGCTGCGGCCATGAGAGGTCCTAGCAAAAAAGGCAGCGGAAAATTGGCTTTCTTTGTGATGAAAATGAACACTATCAAGGTTAACAACATCATGATTGCTAATTTCCCATCATATTCAAAAAAGAAAAACGGCCGCTCCGTTACGGCCATTACCGCACCTGGTTCAACTGACATTACATGAGTCACAATCCAAGGGACAATGGAAATTACCAGGATGACCCGCAGTGTTTGCATGAAACCTACAACCGTTTCATCACTATCCTTCATTTCCTCACTTAAGACCACCATCTGGGAAAGACCTCCCGGGAAACTGCCAAGCATGGATGTGCCCAAGGATAAGTTCATTCGTTTTCCGATAAACCAGCCAGTCAACACTGTAAATGAAATGATTGCGATTGTCGTAAAAAGCATTACAGGCAGATATTCAATCATCTCATTTAACGATTGTTTCGTGAATGAACTGCCCAATTGTAAACCTAGAATGACCAATCCAGTACTTCTAAAGGTTTTGGACCAATATAAGTACTTCCTTAACTTCACTTTCGCAATCATCACGATGAATAATGGTCCTAGCATCCATGGCAGGTATATGCCAAGGCTATTAAACGCGTAACCACCCAGGAATGCTAGAAAAGCTGTAAAAATGATTCTAAAACTCTTACTCTCGATTAAATTTACACTCACAAAATTACCTTCTTTATCTAAGCGGTTTTTTTTATCTATATCTTAACATAAAATAAGTTGGTTCAAAGCTGTCATCCACGCTTGTTTTCGACTGAAGCGAGGAGCGCAGCAGTGATACCTTCTCCAGTGCAATTTTTATATTTAATCATGTTTTCGCTCCATGAAAAGAAACAGCATGGCACTTCCACCATTTACTAGATTTCCCACCCCCACAAACTCGCAATAAAAGGTAGAATAATATATATAGGGGGTCAAACTCTTATGGAGGGGTGACTAGATGTTATCAAATACAGAAATAGGCATTGACTTAGGAACTGCAAATACGCTAGTTTACAGTAAAAATAAAGGAATCGTATTTAATGAGCCATCTGTGGTGGCCATTGATATAGAGACTAATAAAGTATTGGCAGTCGGTGTTGATGCAAAAAACATGATCGGGAAAACACCCGGCAATATCGTGGCAATCCGTCCGCTTAAGGATGGTGTCATTGCGGATTTTAATGTGACCGCGCAAATGCTTAAGGAAATCATGAAAAAAGCAAGCAAGGCCCTAGGTTTATCGATTCGCAAACCTAGTGTAGTCGTCTGTACACCATCAGGTTCCACTTCGGTTGAGAGAAGGGCCATTCAGGATGCAGTCAAAAGCTGCGGAGCGAAACAGGTCCACCTTATCGAGGAACCGGTAGCGGCAGCAATAGGTGCGGGCCTGCCTGTCGAAGAGCCCGTTGCCAATGTCATCGTTGATATCGGCGGCGGAACGACTGAAGTCGCAATCATTTCTTATGGCGGCGTCGTTTCCTGCAATTCAATCAGAATTGGCGGAGATCAATTGGATGAAGATATCAGCCAATATGTCAGGAAAAAACATAATGTGCTGATTGGGGAAAGAACAGCCGAGGAAATAAAAAAAGAAATCGGCTACGCACTCGTTGAACATTCCGTGATCACCATGGAAGTCAGGGGCCGCGATCTTGTAACAGGGCTACCAAAACCGATTACAATATCATCCACTGACGTCCAGGAAGCCATCCAGGAATCGCTTCTTCATATACTGGAAGCAATAAGGGCCACTTTGGAAGATTGTCCTCCTGAATTGAGCGGCGATATCGTCGATCAAGGAGTCATCTTATCCGGCGGGGGTGCACTTCTCAACGGGGTACAGGAATGGCTGACGAATGAAATCGTCGTCCCTGTCAAACTTGCGGATAACCCGCTTGAATCAGTTGCCATCGGAACCGGGCTTTCACTTGAGGTCATTCACAAATTACAAAAAGCCGTGTACTAAAAAGATTAGGAAACCCCAACTTGGGGTTTCTTTTTTTATCATTCCAGACCGATTCCCCCCCCCATGTTGCAAACACAATCTCCACATTAAATAACTTCCCGAAAATATTTTACCTCGTTTGAGCAGAGAATAAGGAAAAGGATTTTTTACGTTCGAAAGCAAGCATTACTGATTGGGTAGGCATCACGTGCAGAACTAATTGCATGCAATGTTACATAACTTGTGTTATAATATAATTATGTTACATTGGTAAGAGGAGAAGATCTATGGAATATGTAGAAGCCTTTAAGGATATCAATCAAATCAGCAAAATAAAAACATACTTACGCGCTCACTCCAGTCGGGATTATTTATTGTTTGTACTCGGCATCAATACAGGTATGAAGATAAATGAAATGCTCGAAATCACCGTCGCCAGCGTTCTGGATGAAACGGGCAAAATCAAGGAGTTCTATGAGCAACGGACGGAAACTGACGAAGTCAACCAAATTTATTTGAACCTGAAAGTCCGTACCGCCCTACAAGAATACCTTAAAGGCTCGAAGGTTATCGAAGGTCAGTTTTTATTTCTTTCCCCTAAGACAAAAAAGCCGATTACACGTCAACAGGCGCACCGAATCATCCATGATGCTGTTGAAGGTGCAGGGCTTACAGGCAAATTCGGAGCAAGTTCGATGCGTAAGACTTTTGGCTACCATGCCTATAAACAAGGCGTGTCTCTGGCCTTGATACAGAAGCATTACCATCATTCCAGTCCATCGGAGACATTAAAATACATCGGTTTATCCAAGGAGAAGAAATTCAAGACGAATATTGACGTTAACTTATAAACATTCTGCTATCTTCTATTAACTCTAACCAACATTTTAAGGAGGAATTCCAGTGAAAATTAGAGAAAGTGAACTTCCTGGCATTGGCCAAAAATTCGAAATCATAACGAGAAATGATGAAAAGTTAGTAATCGTCATTCACGATGATGGCCGTCGGGAATTATACCATTTTGATAATGAACATGAGGACGTCATATCGAGCATCACCCTTAATGATCAGGAATCCCGGCAACTGGCTTCCATCATAGGCGGCATGGTCTATAAACCACAAGCACTTGAAACAATTGAAATGTCCTTGGGTGACTTGGTGATCGAATGGTTCAAAGTCGAACCCGGTTCAAAGGCCATCAATCAAACGATCGGTTCGATTGATATCAGGAGCAATTATAACGTGACCGTCATCGCCCATTCTAAAAAAGGCAAAAAACAACTGAATAATCCTGGTCCAGACTCCATCATCGAAACAGGCGACACCCTTGTAATATCCGGTGAAAGAAAAGATATTCGTAACCTGATAAGAGAATTATTGACCGACGAAAGGAGTGACTAAGCTCATATGGATCATTTAGTCTTTGAAGTGGGAACTGCCCTACTTCTAGTGGCATTAGCCGCTCTCGTTGCAGGTAAATTCAAAATATCAAATGTTCCGTTATTAATTATCATCGGGATGCTCGTTGGACCCCATGCCCCGCACTTCGGATTAATTGACCTGCGTTTCATTGAAAGTGATGAAATCATAGCATTCCTCGGTCGTGTCGGTATTTTATTCCTTCTGTTTTACCTTGGGCTTGAATTTTCCGTCAAAAAGCTTATGAAGTCAGGGAAAAATATCGTGACAGGCGGAACCTATTACATTTTAATCAACGTGGGAATGGCCTTGCTGTATGGCTTCCTGCTAGGTCTTCCATTAAAAGAGGTCCTGATATTAACCGGGATCATCAGTTTTTCTTCAAGTGCCATCGTGGCAAAAGTACTTGTGGACCTTAAAAGGACCGGTAACAATGAAACGGAGTTAATCCTTGGCATCATCATGTTTGAAGATATCTTCCTCGCTGTTTATTTATCAGTCGTATCTGGATTGGTATTAAGCTCTTCTGGTTCCGTTTGGGGAACATTACTTTCTACATTTATCGCGATTGGGTATATGCTGATATTTTTCGTTATCGCCCGGAAAGCATCTGGGGTCCTTAACAAATTATTCAATATAACCTCCGATGAGATTTTTATCATCGTCGTGTTCGCATTACTATTCTTCATCGCCGGTTTCTCGGAAACGATTCATGTTGCGGAAGCCATTGGTGCATTACTTCTCGGCCTGGTCTTTTCTGAAACGGAGCATAGCGACAGGATCGAGAAACTTGTCATTCCCTTCAGAGACTTCTTCGGGGCCATATTTTTCTTCAGCTTTGGCTTGAGTATCGATCCGACGACCCTTGGCGGAGCTGTCTGGATGGTTCTTGGTGCCGTAATCATCACCATAATCGGTAACTTTGCAGCTGGTATGATTGCCGGACGCAAATCCGGTTTATCTCACAGAGCTTCCGCAAACATCGGTTTAACGATCGTTTCACGCGGCGAATTCTCCATCATTTTAGCCAACTTAGGCATTGCAGGAGGTTTAATGCCTATACTAACCCCGTTTGCGGCACTTTATGTTTTAACTTTAGCGATTCTTGGGCCGATCCTTACAAAAGAATCCAAACACATCTATAATATCCTAAATAAAGTATTCAAATGGACCCCTCCGAAAGTTCAAAAGAAACAGGAAAAAGAAGTCCAATAGAAGAAAAAGGCCGGAAATTGCTTTCTGGCCTTTTTTCTGCTTACCTTTCATAACTCACTAACATGATAATACTTGTAAGAAAGCGGGCATAAAATCATACCTAGTAGTAGTCTGGTTGCCGTACTTGAAGTTTCAACAGCACCTATTCACAGTTATTCTAGAAACCTTCGAGATTGAGGGATATTTCTTTACTGAGGATTTAAAACTTGCCTCTCTCCAAATTTGTTTTACGGGCTATGTCATTGTCACAAGCTTCTACAAGTGCCCGGATTAGAGGTTTCAATTTCTTTTCTTTTGAGGATTAACTTACATGAACAAAGGGAATAGAAGCAGATAACCTAAGTAACTATTCAGGAGTGATGCCCAGATGAATAAGTCGATCCAATTTTCAAAGAAACTTATTAAAGAAATAAAGGAAGATCGTGTGACCGGGCTGGCAGCAGAACAAGCTTATTACTATTTACTGGCACTATTCCCTTTGCTCATATTACTGCTGTCCATATTACCTTATCTGAACATCGATATTCAGACAGCCCTCGACACGATAAAAACCTTCATGCCTGCGGAAACGATGGAAGTCATCGAGAAAAATATCATCAACATATTATCTGAACGGAACGGCGGCTTACTGACCTTTGGTATCCTTGGAACGATATGGTCCGCATCCAATGGAATGAACGCGTTCATCCATTCCATGAATATCGCCTATGATGTGGAAGAAACAAGGAATTTCATTAAAGCCCGCTTCATTTCCATTATACTGACATTAGGCCTGGTTGTAGCATTCATCGTCATGTTAGGTCTCCCCGTCTTTGGAAAGGTCATCATCGAATTATTACAGCAGGTCATTCCGATCCCAGAAGAAACGCAAATCTTATTCAGCTTATTACGGTGGGTCATCGCGGTTGTGGTCATCTCACTTGTCCTGGCCTTTTTATATCGCTTTGCACCGAATAAAAGTTTTCCCATTAAACATGTCATCCCTGGCGCAGTTACCGCAACTGTACTTTGGCTGGGAATATCACTTGGATTTTCATTCTATGTCAGTAACTTTGCCAACTACTCTTCCACTTACGGCAGTTTAGGAGGTGTCATCATCTTGATGCTATGGCTGTATTTGAGTGGTCTGATTTTTGTGATTGGCGGAGAAATCAATGCAATTCTCCATCGCCAAAATTCCATTCCAAAAAAACAGTCACGCACGATCGTTCATCCTGTCCCGCTTAAAAGATAAAATCAAGATTGAAAAGCGGCTGTCCCATTCGGAGGACAGCCGCCTTTCTAATTACCCCTTATTGACAAACTCTTCATATCTTTCATCATGGGCCAGCCATGCAGCGTATTTCCGCTTCATGTATTTTTCCGCTTCCGCAAATGTATCGAATGTTTTTTTCTGTTGTTTTCCGTTGATTTCAACAATCCATTCCTCTTCTTCATCTTCATAGATGAATATATCCTGTTTGTCTCTTGTTGAATATAGGCAACCCTCTGGGGATCCTTTTACATTCAATTGATTCTTATGTGCATCTCGTTTAAGGGGCTCGGCATAGAAGGTCTTTTCGACATATTGGCTATATGCCTTTTCGGACATCGTACAACCGGCGGCTTTTTGGTGGCCGCCACCATCGTACTTGCCAGCAACCTCAGAAACATCTATATCATCGTGGATTGTCCGGAAGCTGATTCTTTTGCTTCCTACCATCAGGATGGCTATATAATCCAGATGTGAGAACTCTTTCGACAGTTCATTTCCCAATTCCGAGTGGTATGACTCTGCATGGACCACACCAGCTGTATGGGGACCGACCGTAGCTTGATAAACTTCTCTTTTTTTCCTGTTTATGTACCGATCCACTCGACTCTCTTCAACATTCAGAAGCGTTTGCTCCACTTCGTCAAAAGTGAAACTTTCAGCCGTGGACAGCTTATTTGCGATTTTCATTTCGAATTCCTCTATCGGAATCATGAAAAACAGGTCATTCAATCGCTTTGCCGTTGTATTTTTATTGACTTCCCATTCCCAAGTATCATATTGACGGACCAATTCAACGAATTCAGCGACAATGCTTGAAGGTTCCAGCAATTTATTTTCAACTGCATACTGATAGAATAATGATGTGGCTGCCGTCTGTTTACCATCTTCCTGTTCGACAGTTACAGATGCCCAATCATGTTCGTTCAAATGCAGTGCTGACTTATGATGATCGATCAGCAGCGCCTTGCCTCCATCTTCCACAAACTGAGTAATCATTTTTTCATTATCTTCATCAACCGATAGATCAGTTACGATCAATGTATCTTCAATCTTGGCCTGCTCAAGAAATGCACCTACATTCTGATTAAGGCGACCAATTGAATTATAACTAACCACTACTTCATCTCCGAATGCCAGCTTTGCTACAATGCCGCACCCGACTCCATCCAAATCATTATGTGTAAAGAGATGGTACACACAAACCCCTCCTAATAACTAATAAATTTACTTTTCCCTAAAGACATGAATTTCAATTGCAATCTTTACAATTGTAGCATAATCATATCTGCATATTTTATCATGCTTCCATTACGTGACGCTTTTGTTCGTTTTTTTTTCGATGGATTACCTAATGGTTCCTAATTACCCATAATTTATAATAATAAATAATGAAAAAACACATTACTTTGAAATCGGGGTATTTCCAGTGAAGGAGTTTCGGTGAGTGTCGAAGAGCAGCATTAGCTAATCGATCAATGGCTAACTTTACGAACTTTAAAGAATTGCCAGATGGTTGAAGAAAGTTGACTCAATCAGACCACGATCCGGCACATCAAAAAAAAGCCACAGGAATGTCATTCCCTGCGGCTTCCTTATGTGAAATCACTGTTCAATCAATTTTCCAAGGTTGGCCATTTCAATTGCACTAACGGCCGCTTCATAGCCTTTGTTACCTGATTTTGTTCCAGCACGTTCAATGGCTTGTTCAATATTCTCAGTTGTCAGCAAACCGAAGATAACCGGTACACCTGTTTCCAAAGAAACGGAAGCCATGCCTTTAGCTGCTTCATTGCAGACATAATCATAATGTGAAGTAGCACCCCTGATTACCGTTCCAAGACCGATTACCGCATCATATTTACCTGTATTCACAAGTTTCTTAGCAATTAACGGAAGTTCAAAAGCACCCGGGACCCACGCGATGTCAACATCATTCTCATCAACGCCATGACGCTTAAGGCCATCCATTGCCCCTCCTAAAAGCTTGCTTGTGATAAACTCATTAAATCTTCCTACCACGATTCCTACTTTCAATCCTGATCCGATTAATTGCGCTTCAATAGTTTTCCCCATGTCTAATTCCTCCTAATTTTTAAAAACAATAATTTTTTCATGTTAAGATTTCATTCCTTAAAAATCTTTCAAGCTTTCGGGATGTTCATTTCAAGTTCCTGTTTCCCGATTGGATCATTATGTTGAAGATACCGAACCAAATCGGCTATCGTAATGAACTTCAGGTTAAATTTATCAGCGATGACTTCTAAATCGGATACGCGGGCCATCGATCCATCTTCATTCATGATCTCACAAATTACACCGGCTGGAGCGGCACCGCATAACTTCGCCAAGTCCACCGATGCCTCCGTATGTCCTGCCCTTCTTAATACGCCGCCTTCTTTAGCGACTATCGGAAAAGTGTGACCAGGCCTTTGGAAATCTTCTGCGACCGAATCTTCATTAAGAAGCTCAAGGATGGTCAAGGACCGTTCAAAAGCACTGATTCCTGTAGAGGTGCTTTTATGATCGACACTTACCGTAAAAGCAGTGCCATGATGATCGGTATTTTCGCCTACCATAGGATGCAGTTTCAATTTTGCTGCCAGTTGTTCAGTGATGGTCGTACAAATCAAACCACGTCCATGAGTCGCCATGAAATTAATCGTTTCCGGTGTAGCCTTTTCGGCCAACACCACAAAATCCCCTTCATTTTCACGGTCTTCATCATCGGACACGATTACTACCTTGCCAGCCTTCAAATCTTCTATTGCTTCTTCTATTGTATGGAACATCATTACACCGCCCTTTTATTAGAATCCATGCTCTGCCAAAAACTCTAAATTCAGTCCTGGTTTTGGATTGCCATTTTTCATTTGATGTATTATATATTTCCCAATCATGTCGTTTTCGATGTTAACGATATCGCCAGCCGCTTTTTGTCCCAATATGGTGTCCTGATGAGTCAATGGAATCAATGATACCGTCAAAAGGTTCCTTTCGATCCCAAATATCGTCAAGCTTGTTCCATCAATGGCCACGGAACCTTTTGGAATGCAAAAGGCACTAAGCCCTTCTTCCAGTTGGATTACATAATATACGGCATTTTCTTTCCGTTCTTTTTTTATGATCGTTCCGGTTCCGTCGATATGACCTGAAACAAAATGACCGCCAAATCTTCCCTGTGCACTCATGGCTCGTTCGAGATTAACAGGTGATCCCAATTTTAACGTCCGGATCGAGGAAGCTTTGACCGTTTCCGGCATCACGTCGACCGTAAATAAACTTTTCGTGAAGGACGTTACCGTTAAGCAGACCCCGTTGACTGAAATACTATCCCCCAGATGCACATCTTCAAGGATTTTTTCAGAACGAATCGATAACTCCATACTGCTTTTTCCTTTTTTCAAGGAATGTACGGTACCGATATCCTCAATGATTCCCGTAAACATGTTTTTCCCCCTTTTATAAAATATAAAAAACCCCTTAGGATGGCCTAAAGGGTTAGCAGGAGAAATGAGTGAAAAAAATTGTATACCTAAAAAGCCTAATATTTTCATTTTCGAAAAATTAGGCGTACGTATACACTTGGGTTCCACACGTCCTTCTCCCATCCAGACTGTACTGTCGGCTTTGGAATCTCACCAAATCCTGCCTTTTAACAGGCTCGCGGGCTTAGAATTTCTTCATCACCGCCGGTTGGGATTTTCACCCGACCCCGAAGGACTAAAATAATATGAATCTTTGAATATTTTATCACCATAAAGTGAAGATGTAAAATTTCTAACCTTAAATGGTTCAATTGTTACAGGAACTTCCTAACTTTATGTAAAAATGATCCCCCTTAACCCCGATGTGCTCCAAAAAGGTTAGGCAGGCTAAATATGTGGAATAGGATTAGAGAATCAAACTTCATATAAGGAGGAAGCTTAATGCTTATTTCCATCATCAACCTGATTTTCTATCTGTTCGTCGTCACGATGAATTTTTTAGCCAATTTCCTGCCATTGAACGGCCAGACATCAGGAGAGATTTCCGATAAACTTCATGTCGTTTTCACTCCTGCCGGATATGTATTTTCCATATGGGGCTTGATCTATTTCCTGCTCGCCATCTGGGTATTCAGGCAGTTTTTAAGTAAACATCAAAACAGCCCTGCTTATAAGGCATCCTTCCCTTGGTTCGCTTTAAGCTGTGTCTTGAATGGCGCTTGGCTTTTAGCTTGGCACTATGAACACTTTTTGTTATCCGTATTCATCATCATTGCTCTTTTGGCTACTTTAATGGTCATTTATACAAGCATAAAAAAAGTGGAACACACTACTTTCGACCTATTTCCATTTTCCGTCTATACAGGCTGGGTAAGTGTTGCAACGATCGCTGACATTTCTTATTACCTAACCTATATCAAATGGGACGGTTTTGGGGTTTCCAGTTTAACCTGGACGATCGTCCTGCTGATTGCAGCAACAACCCTGGCCTTTGTCTTCGCAGGTAAAAACCGGGATTGGTGCTATCTTCTCGTATTCGTTTGGGCGTTCATAGGCATCGGGATACGAAATAGCTCCGCCTATCCTGTAATCACGGACATTTCTTATATCCTCTCTGCCATCACTTTTATCATATCCATAACCATCTTCATAAAAAGTAGAAGGAATATGGTAGCCTAAAATGCTTGCTGAAGATCTTGCCATACATCCTGCCAAGCTTCTAGGCCAACTGAGAGACGGACCAGCTGGTCACTGATGCCCATTTGTTCCCGTGAATCTTCAGGAACGGCAGAGTGCGTCATGGTAGCGGGATGCTGGATCAATGTTTCGGCATCCCCAAGACTTACGGCAATTTTAATTAGATTCAATTTATTGAGGAATTCCTGTGCATCCTGTTTTGTGCCATGCAATTCGAAAGAGATAAGGCCGCCGCCATGTTTCATCTGTTTTTGCATGATATAATGATCCGGGGAAGCTTCATCACCTGGATAATATACCTTTTTCACCTTTGGATGTTTCTTAAGTTCATGAAAGATTGCCATTGCATTGGCCGAATGACGGTCCATCCTGACGTGCAAGGTCTTTAACCCCCGCAATAGTAGCCAGGCGTCGAATGGTGAAATGATTCCACCGATATCTTTCTGTGTAGTCCCAGCTATATGATTCATGAATTCCTTTTTACCGACGACAAGTCCCGCAACGACATCCCCATGCCCGCAAAGATATTTCGTAGCGCTATGAAGGACGATATCACAGCCATACTCAAGCGGTCTCTGTAGGTAGGGCGTCGAAAATGTATTATCGACTACGACCGTCACATTATATTCCTTCGCAACTTTCACCACCATCTGTAAGTCAATCATTTTCATCGTCGGATTGATCGGGGTTTCTACATAGATGCAGGTCGTTTCCGGCCGGATCATTTTCCTAAGCTGTTCTTCAGTATCCATTTCACAAAAATCATGAGTGATCCGGTATTTATTTTTCATTAGCTGCAGAAGGCCAAATGTACAACCATATACCCCCTGTGAGCAGAGGATGTGATCATCTGTTTTAGTTAACGCAAAAAGTACTGCTGAAACGGCAGCCATGCCTGAACCGAAAGCAAGGCCAGCTTCCCCGCCTTCCAGTGCGGCAATCTTTTCTTCAAGCACTTGTACCGTTGGATTTCCAAGGCGAGAATAAATATATCCATCTTCGATACCGGCAAAACGCCTCTCCCCTTGCTCGGCATTTTCGAAAGTGAATGTTGAGGTTTGGAATAAAGGTGTTGCCAAGCTTCCCAAATGCTTCTTCGAGTCATATCCTTCATGGATGACTGCCGTTTCAAATTGTTTATACTTTCTTGTCATACCGTTTCCCCCTAACCTATGTCTATTGCTATCATATGTCAAAAACCCATATTAAGGAAGCGTTTTCATTCATGATTATCACCCATAAATGAACACTGCATTTAGTAAAAATAAGCTTCATTCTGTTCAGTTGGATCCTGCAAATTGAGCACCTCTTTTAATTTTTAATTCTTACGTGAATTCCAAAAAAAGGGACAGCCGCCATGGCCGTCCCTTTTTTTGCGAATCATTCATCGACTACGATGTTTCCACCATAGAAGGTTACTCTCGTTAATGGTAACCCCAGTTCACGAGCCATTTTTTTCAACTCTCGCTCTTCTCTTTCCGTTACGATTGAAATGACCGTGCCATCTGCACCTGCACGCCCAGTTCTCCCGGATCTATGGATATATTGTTCGATATTGTCAGCCATATCAATGTGAACGACCGCAGTAAGGCCTTTAATATCCAGCCCCCTGGCCGCTACATCCGTTGCTATCAGCATCGGGGATTTTCCGGAACGAAGCTTACGCAGTGCTTTCTCCCTGTCGACTTTATTGGATTCACCGTGAAGCACGCCCATTTCAATACCTTTATAACTCAGCTTTTCATGTAAGACGCTAAGCTCCGCAATATCATTCAGGAAGGCAAGTGCCTTCACATCTTTAAGTCTTGTGATTTTCTCGAGAATCTTGGACTTCTCCCGTCTCTCAACAACAAAGTAAAGATGGTCCACCTTGGATTCCATTTTTTCATTTTTATCGACCTTGATCATTTCGGGTTCATTCATGAATCCCCTGGCCGCTTTTTCCGTTTCCTCTGGCAGGGTTGCTGAAAATACCATGATTTGCCGATCTTTTAGTGTTGTTTTGATAATATTATTGATCGTTCCCATATGTTCTGGAATGATCAATTGGTCACCTTCATCAAGTACTATCGTCTTAACTTCATGCATCTTCAGTTTCTTTTGGGCAATCAATTCGTAAATCCGCCCCGGTGTTCCAGCAATCACCTGTGGACGCTTCTTCAGTTTGTCCAACTGCCTTTTCACATTAGCACCGCCGATGAATGCTGCACCCATTATGCCGCTCCCCTCTGACCAAATGCGAATTTCTTCATTGATCTGCATGACCAGTTCCCGTGATGATGCCAGAATCAAAGCTTGGGGCGATTTTTTTTCAGGATCAATCTTTTCCAGCAATGGCAGTAAATATGCCAATGTTTTTCCTGTACCTGTCGGTGATTCGGCCATGATATCCTTTCCCTCGACAATCACGGGGATCGCTTTCGTTTGTATCGGGGTAAGTTGTCCGAATCCGGACTTTTTCCAGGCTTCTTGTATATATGTTTTTCTATCGTTTATTAATGCAGGTAATTCGCTCATATCGTTCTCCTTTAATATAAAACTTTTCCTATCTTTCATAGTACCATTTATTCTTGTCCAGTAGCCAATGGAATACGAATTGTAACCGTCGTCCCTTTGTTTATCTCACTTTCAAAATCCATTTCCCCGTGAAGGCGATGAACGATTTTCCGGCAAATTGCAAGCCCGATCCCTGAACCTTTTTCCTTCGTCGAGTAAAAAGGTTCACCAATCCGTTCAAGGCGCTCGGGTCCCATTCCCATGCCATTGTCACTCACGCTGACTACAGCATGTCCATCGATGATTTGCAGCGATATATCAATTTCCCCATTATCTTCGATCGCTTCAATGCTATTCTTGACGATATTGATTACCAACTGTTTAAGTTCAATTGAATCAGCCATTATATAAATCGGTTCAGCGGTTTTAATCCTTAGCCCCATTTCGATATTATTCAAATTCGTTTCTGCTTTCATCAACGTGAATACCTGTTGTAAACTGTCGGCAAGATCGATCCTGCAGAATGCGACATCCTGTTTCTTCCCGAGAACCAAAAGTTCACTTGAGATAATATTGATTCGGTCAATTTCCTTCAACATGATATCAGAATGCAGCGGGTTCACTTCCTGGGTCATATCCATTAACTGTACGAATCCTTTTAACGATGTCAGCGGATTCCTTATCTCATGTGCGACGGCTGCAGCCAGATGTCCGATAACAGATAGTTTTTCAGACATGATCATTAATTCCTCTTCGCGCCGCAATTCGGTGATATCCCTTACGATGGCATATACTCCAAGCATTTCCGAGTGGACGATGATCGGTAAAAAAGTTACACGGATTATCCGTTGTTCATCACTGCTATTCTGTATGGTCGTTTCGAATTTTACAGCCTCCCCTTGAAGGGACTGTTGAAAGAATTCAGCTACTTTATCACTTTCATTCCAGTTGATGAGATGATTCGCATTCTTGCCTTTCAAATTTTCACTATGATGACCTAACAGTTTTTCTGCTTCCGGGTTTATCGAAACGACATTTCCTTCGAGATTCAGCTCAAGGACACAATCCGGGTTATGCTTGAACAGCGACCGATACTGTTCATCCTTCAGAATGAATTCCTGTTGGGACCTCAACATTTTCCCCGTCCAATACCTGATTATGAAGTAAAGGAAAAGTCCGGTTATGAATATGAACATCCACCCTTTGGAATGTTGAAACATTGCATATATCTGAACATCTGACCTTGCCTGCGTCATAGAGATGTAATCCGTAATGATAATCCATAAGACCCCAATGAATATATATATAAAAGCCACTTTACATGCAATTTTATGAGATTGGTTCATATTTTTTCCTTTGTATTGTTTTTTGGTTTATTATTCCCAAATCACTCAAAAAAAGCCCTCATGTTTTCAACATAAGGACTCTATCGATATTGTAACATATATATAGTAATCATTGTTTTATATCGTTAAAAAATCCAGCAGCATTACTACTGGATTTTCAATAAATCAAGAGAGGTCTTTAATGGCTTGATTGAATTCTTCTTCGATATCTTTTGTAGGCTTGGCCGATAGTAAGCTGAAAACGACCACAGCTATTGAACCAGCGATGAAACCAGGAATGATTTCGTATATTTCAGCAAACCTATCGATCATATCCCAGACGATCACGGTTGCCGTACCGACAATCATTCCCGCCAAGGCTCCCCATTTCGTCATCCGTTTCCAGTACAGGCTTAACAAAATGACAGGACCGAATGCCGCTCCAAAACCAGCCCATGCATAACCAACCAATTTAAGGATCGTACCGCTTGGATTAAAAGCCAATAATAGGGCAATGGCAGATATCGCCAATACGCCAAACCGACCTACCAGCACTAATTCCTTATCAGATGCGTTCGGCCGAATGAACTGCTTATAGAAATCATCTGTCAGAGCACTTGCCGATACTAACAGCTGTGATGCAATCGTACTCATGACCGCTGCTAAAATCGCAGCCAACAAGAAGCCTGTAATTAAAGATGGAAACAGTTCTTTAGCTAATATGATGAAGACGGACTCAGCATTCCTATCCCCTAAAGGACTATTTGTCAGGTTAAAATATGCTATCCCCACCAATCCGGTGAACATCGCTCCAACAATAGCAAAAATCATCCATCCCATGCCGATTCGCCGTGCACTTTTCAATTCTTTAACAGATGAGACCGCCATGAAGCGGACGATTATATGAGGCTGCCCGAAATAACCAAGCCCCCATGCCAGAAGAGATATGATGCCAATGGTTGATGTTCCTTCAAAAACATGCAATAAATTCGGGTTAATCGATTTTATTTCATTGAAGGTGGGATCCCAGCCCCCAATATTTACAATCGTGACAACTGGTACTAGAATTAAGGCAATGAACATGATTGTACCTTGTACAAAGTCCGTCCAGCTGACAGCCAGGAATCCGCCAAATAATGTATAAAGAATAACAACGCTTGCCGTCAGCCAGATACCCCACCGGTAATCTAAATTGAAAGCCGTACGGAAAAGCTCACCGCCTGCCACCATGCCTGAAGAGGTATAAAAGGTGAAGAAAATTAAAATGACCGATGCTGATACCACTTTTAAGACGCGGGAGCCATCTTTAAACCGATTTCCCAAAAAGTCGGGAATCGTAATCGAATTGCCGGCAATTTCCGTATATGTCCGAAGCCTTGGTGCCACGAATAACCAGTTTAAATAAGAGCCTGCACACAGGCCGATGACAATCCAGCCAGCACTCAACCCGCTTATGTACATCGCACCAGGAAGACCCATCAACAGCCAGCCACTCATATCGGAAGCCCCTGCACTCAATGCCGTTACAGCCGGCCCCAAGTTCCGGCCGCCAAGCATGTAATCGGTTAAGTTAGCCGTTTTCCGATAGGCCAAATAACCAATTAAAAGCATACCTGCCATGTATATTGCAATTGATATTATAATTCCATATTCCAAAAATGAATCCTCCTATTTATAGGTTAATTTTCATCTTGTAAGCTTATCAGAAAAAAAAACATATGTTAAGAAGTTCTTGCACCTTTCAACGATTTCACTTTCAATATAAGTAAGAAAATTCATTTTATTAGAATAAATCATTTAGGAGGAATACGCCATGCAATCCTATATCAATCAGCCAGATGGAGTCTTTCCCTCTGTTTGTTCTCTTGACTGTCCTGATCAATGCGGTTTACTGCTGCACAAAAAAGATGGGAAAATCATTAAAGTTCAAGGAGACCCTGATCATCCAGTCACAAAAGGGAATATTTGCAACAAAGTCCGCAACATGACTGCCCGCCTATATGACCCCAATCGCTTAAAACAGCCATTAAAGCGCATCGGTCCGAAAGGAAAAGGGAATTTCGTTCCAATCAGCTGGGAAGAGGCCATTGACACAATCACTTCCAAATGGAAAGACTTGATCGAAATGCATGGACCGGAAAGCATACTTCCTTACAGCTTTTACGGAAACATGGGCAACCTCAGCGCCGAGGGGATGGATCGCCGCTTTTTCCACAAACTCGGCGCAAGCATGCTCGAGCGTTCCATCTGTAATGCGGCAGGCTCAGTCGGATACAGCTATACAATGGGTGGTTCATTCGGCATCGATCCAGAAGAAACGATCCATACGAAGCTATTCATCATGTGGGGCATCAACGCTGTGAGCACAAATATGCACCAAGTGACGCTTGCCCAGCAAGCCCGAAAAAACGGGGCCAAAGTAGTTGTCATTGACGTTCATAAAAACCAAACTGGCAAGTGGGCAGATTGGTTCATTCCGATTCTGCCTGGCACCGATAGTGCACTTGCCCTCGGATTAATGCATATTCTTTATGCCGAGAATCTAGTCGACCAGCCCTTTCTCGATGAATACACAGTGGGTGCTGCTGAATTGCGCGAACATGTCCGCCAATATGACCCTGCGACCGTCTCCGCGATAACTGGCGTTCCCATTGATGACTTATATGAACTTGCCAGGATGTATGGCACCACAAGCCCATCATTCGTTCGGATAGGCAATGGCCTGCAGCACCATGACAATGGAGGCATGGCGGTACGTACCATTGCCTGCCTGCCTGCCCTTACCGGCCAATGGATGGAGGAAGGCGGCGGAGCCATCAAAGGGAATTCAGGATATCTGGCCTTTAATATAAATGCCTTAAGACGTCCTGATTTATTGCGAAATAAAGCTACCCGGACCATTAATATGAACCAAATCGGCCAAGCTCTTATGGAAAAAGAAAACCCGATTCGCTCTATGTTTGTATACGGCTCCAACCCAGCACTTGTCGCTCCGAATGCAAATAAGGTGCAGGAAGGTCTAATGCGGGAAGATCTATTCACAGTGGTACATGATCTATTCTTAACCGAAACGGCCATGTTTGCCGACCTCGTCCTTCCTGCCACGTCATCTTATGAAACGGAGGATTTTTATAATTCATATTGGCATAATTACGTCCAAATACAAAAACCTGTAGTCGAAAAATATGGCGAATCGAAATCGAATGTTGAATTGTTCAAACTGTTGGCTGCTGGAATGGGATTTGGGGAACAAGCATTTGGAGATTCAGAGGAAGATATGATACGGCAGGCTCTGGATTTTCCCGACAACCCGCATTTGGAAGGCATCACCTATGACTCCCTTTCAAGGAATCAATTTGTCAAAGCCAAAATGCAGCCGATGTTCCCAGGCAAACTCCCGACACCAAGCGGTAAAATCGAACTTTATTCCGAACGGATGAAGCGGGATGGATTCGAGCCATTGCCCACATATACGCCTATCATAAAAGACAGCGACCTGCCATTTTTATTCATTCCAGCACCTAATCACAATTTCTTGAATTCAACCTTTTCTAATAATGCCAAACATATCTCCATGGAAAAGGAACCGAAACTGCACATGAATGCCGCTGATGCCAAAACAATGGGGATAGCCGCCGGAGATATGGTTAGAATCTGGAACGGTCGCGGTGAATGCTTGCTTACCGCTGCTCCCGGTGAAAATGTGTTACCAGGCGTTCTTGTCAGCCAAGGCTTGTGGCAGAATACGCCCGAAACAAAGCAACACATCAATTCCCTTACCCCAGATCGCCTCGCGGATATGGGTAATGGCGCGGTTTTCTTTTCAGGACGGGTTGATCTTGAAAAAGTCCAACAATAGTAAAGAAATGTTTAGCAATCTATAACTATATCTGCGATTCTCGAATTATATCTGCGATTTTCGGATTTTTATCTCCGATTCCGGATTATATAACTGCGGTTCTAGAATTATATCTGTGATTTTCGGATGATATATCTCCGATTCTCGGATTATATCTCCGATTTCGGCTTTTTATCTGCGATTCCAGGATTTTATCTCCGATTCCGGATTATATAACTGCGGTTCTAGAATTATATCTCCGATTTCGGCTTTTTATCTGCGATTCTCGGATTATATCTCCGATTCCATAGAAAAAAGGCTGTTCCCCAAGGAACAGCCTTTTTTCGTCAAGCTATTTACTCTTCATCAAACCAGCCTGTTGGCTGGATATCCAAGTTATTATTGATTTGCTTCACTTCAGTGTAAGCTTCGTAACCGAAAGTTCCCAGTTCGCGTCCATTTCCACTTTGCTTGAACCCTCCCCAAGGAGCTTCGTTATAAGTCGGATGATATGAGTTTATCCACGTGATACCGGCACGCACTTTTTTAATGACACGGTACGCTTTTGAGATATCGTTCGTGAACACCGCTCCCGCTAAACCATATTTCGTATCATTGGCAAGTCGAAGAGCTTCCGCTTCATCCTTGAACTTTTGAACGACAAGCACCGGTCCAAAAATTTCTTCCTGTACAATCCGCATATCCGGTGTCGTATCAACAAAAATAGTAGGTTCGACAAAGTAACCTTTATCCATGCCTTCTTCTTTAATTCGATTTCCACCGACGATTAATTTGGCACCTTCTTCTTTTCCGATTTGGATATACGATAATATTTTATTCATATGGGCTTCTGAAACGATAGGTCCCATCTGGCTGTTTTCATCAGAACCTGAACCTACTTTGATTTTTTTCGCCTTCGCAGTAAGACTTGCAATGAACTGATCGTAAATGGACTCTTCCAATAGTAAACGGGAGCCTGCTGAGCACACTTGTCCTTGATTACAGAAAATCCCGTATAGAGCATAATCAACTGCAGTCTCAAAGTCAGAATCCGCAAATACGATATTAGGCGATTTACCGCCGAGCTCCAATGTGACTTTCTTTAGGTTACCCAGCGAAGCCTCCATAATCTTACGTCCTGTTGCCGTGCCTCCTGTAAAGGCTACTTTATCGATTTCCTCATGCTCTGCAATGGCTTGTCCGACAACTGGCCCCGCTCCTAACACAAGATTCGCAACACCTTTTGGCAATCCTACCTCATCCATGATTTCAAATAGTTTGACCGCCGTCACCGGAGTGACCTCAGATGGTTTGAACACAACGGAATTTCCTGCAGCAAGCGCCGGAGCAAGTTTCCAGGCTGACATCATTAGTGGGAAATTCCAAGGAACGATCTGCCCGCATACACCGATCGGTTCCCTTACGACCATCGCTTGCTGGCCGTCAGGAACTTCAAAAGTCTGACCTGTCGGTTTTGTGGCCAATCCTGCATAATATCTAAAACATGCTGCCGAATCAGCTATATCAAAACGAGCCTCACGCAATGGTTTCCCATTATCCAATGTTTCCAACACAGCTAGTTCTTCAGCTTTTTCTTCTATTTTGTCGGCTATTTTGAATAAAATGCGAGCTCTTTCGACGGCAGGAGTTCCCCACCAACCACCTTCATAGAAAGCATATTTTGCTGCCTCGACCGCTGCATCCACATCTTCCTGTGTTCCTTCCGCTGCTTTGGCAATAACTTCCCCCGTGGCCGGATTCAATACATCCCTCTTCTCACCCGAAGTCGAATTCACCCATTCCCCATTGATGAACATCTTTAAGTCCAATGCTCCCGTTCCTTCTTTTTTCGTATTATTTTGCAAAGTTTCCTGCATGTAATTTCCTCCTCTGTTTTAAGTTATCTACCTATATATAAATATGAGCAAGATTCATGCCAGTTTGAAATTTTAGGTAACTCACGTTTTTTTGCCCTTTCCTGTCATATTTAAATTCAGTCGTGAATTACCTATTCATTTTTGCATAACTCATAGGCAAAACTTCTTCCAAGTTCACAGAAAAAAAGAGATGAGCAGCTGCTCACCTCTCTTCTGATTAATTCCGATTAATAATGACCAATTTCATTTCCGTCATTTCTTCAATGGCATATTTCAATCCTTCGCGCCCAGTCCCGCTTTTTTTGACTCCGCCATATGGCATGTTGTCAACACGGTAAGTTGGGATATCATTAATAATGACACCGCCGACTTCCAATTTTTCTGCGGCAGAAAGAGCTAGATTGATATTTTCTGTGTAAATCCCGGCCTGCAATCCGAATTCGGAATCATTGACAAAGTCAATCGCTTCCTCCACGGAAGAAACCTTATTGATCAAAACTATTGGAGAGAAGACCTCCTGGCAAGATACCTTAAGCATGGCATCCACTTCCAGCAACACAGTGGGATGCAGGATATTACCTTCAGATTTACCTCCTGCTGCAACTATCGCCCCGTGTTGTTTAGCTTCACTGATCCAATCCAGGCTTCTCTGTACATCCCCGGCGCTGATCAATGCTGAAATATCCACAGACGGGTCCAAAGAATCTCCCAGTTTCAAGCCATTCGTTGCTTCCGTGAATTTTTTGACGAACTCATCATACACCTCTTCATGAACATAAGCGCGCTGTAAGGAAATGCAGACCTGCCCTTGAAAAGCGAATGCTGCCGATACACATCGTTGGATGATTTTATCAATATCGATCCCTTTATCCACGATGACAGCCGCATTCGAACCTAGTTCAAGACTCACTTTCTTTAACCCGGCCTTATTACGGATCCCGATTCCTACAGCCGGACTTCCTGTAAATGAGATGCTCTTCACCCGTGAATCGGTGACTAATTTATCACCGATTACCGAACCGCTTCCAGTAACTAAATTAAACGCACCTGCCGGCAAATCCGTTTCGGCCAATAATTCAGCAAGAAATAGTGAAGATAGCGGTGTTTGGCTCGCAGGTTTCAGGACGAGTGTATTTCCGGCAGCAATGGCCGGGCCCACTTTATGGGCAACCAGGTTCATCGGAAAATTAAATGGCGTAATCGCACCCACAACGCCTAGAGGCTCACGGACCGTGTATCCTATCCTTCCTTCTCCGTCAGCTGTGGCATCCATCGTCAATGTTTCTCCATGAATCCTTTTTGCTTCCTCTGCTGCAAATTTATATGTGGCAATCGTCCGGGATACTTCAACCATTGCCGTTTTAATCGGTTTCGCTGCCTCTTTTGCAATAATTTCAGCTGCCTCATCTTTGCGGCTTTCCAAAAGGCTCGCAAGCTTTTCAAGTATGGAAGCGCGTTTATGACTAGGTAAAGCTGCCATCGTTTTTCTAGCTTGATAGGCTGATTCTATGGCCAACTCGACATCTTCAAGGCTTGCCGAGGGAATCTCCGCTAGGACCTCCCCGCTATAAGGGGACTTTAGTGTCGTGAACTTTTCAGCTTCTTGCCATTTACCATTAATGTATAATTTCTTTTTCAGCGTTTCCGTCATGACCATCACTTTCACCTCTTATAAAATTTCTTTTTCGACTGCAGTAAATGTCTCATCAAGGATTTCAATCATTCTTTCGACTTCTGCTTTAGTAATGATTAAAGGCGGTGCGAATACGAGTGTATCTTGATCAAACGTAACTGAACGGCAAATCAAACCATTCTTCGCAGCTTCAGCAACAAGTCTTGGAGCAAGCTGTGTCTCAAAGCCTTCACCTGTTTGTTTGTCCTTTACGATGGAGATGCCCCCAATTAGTCCAAGTGCCCTCACATCACCAACAATCGGATGTTTGCTTTGGAGCTTCTTAAAGCCGGCAAGCAACTCTTCACCACGCTGTTTCGAGTTTTCTATAAGGTTTTCACGTTCAATTATTTCAATATTTTTCAAAGCAACCGCACATGCCATCGGATGGCCACTGTATGTGTAGCCGTGTAAAAGCGTACCTTTTGAAAGGGCAATGAAATCCTGATGCATCTTATCATTCAGGACGACCCCGCCTAACTGTGCATATCCGCTCGTCACACCTTTTGCAAAGCACATCATATCAGGCACAACACCAAAGTGTTCAATCCCAAAATAAGTCCCTGTTCTTCCGAAACCTGTAATGACTTCATCCGTCACCATCAAAATGCCGTATTCATCACAAATTTCCCTTACTTCCTTAAAATAGCCTTCAGGAGGAAGGTTCACGCCACCGGCCCCTTGAATCGGTTCAGCGATAAATGCCGCAATCGTTTCCGGTCCTTCCTGTTCTATGACCTTACGCAACTCCTCAATGGAGGAACCGTCCACATGATAAAAATCAGGTGCGATTGAATTCGTGAAATCCCGGAACGGCTTCAGGCCAGTCGCACTTGTAGCTCCCATTGCCACTCCATGATAGGATTTCGAGCGGGAAATGATTTTTTGACGATTAGGCTGCCCTTTCAAAAGCCAGTAATGACGAGCAAGTTTGATCGCCGTATCATTCGACTCCGATCCACCTGAAGTGAAGAAAACTGCATTCAAATCCCCAGGCGCGATGGATGCGATTTTGGCCGCCAAACGGATTGCCGGCTCATTGCTGAAAGTGGCGAAACTTGAGGTGAAAGCTAATTTGGCCATTTGTTCCTTCGCGACTTCAGCCATCTCTTCTTGTCCATGTCCAATATTCACATTCCAAAGTGAAGCCATGCCATCAATGACAGTCCTGCCCGTGACATCCGTAAGATATATTCCCTTCCCTTCCTTAAAGATGAAACTTGGACCATCTGCCTGCTGCTGTTCGATTGCCGTGGTCGGATGAATAAAATGCTTTTTATCCAAATCGATTAATTCCTGAATACTCGTAGTCTCTTTAATCATGTAAAAAACACCCTTCTCATGTAATGGATTTTTTCAAGCTAGTTTATTTTTATATTTATAGATGTAGCAAGATGCATGCCAAATTATATGGGCCTGATATTAAAGGTATTCAAGTTAAAATGATTCATATATAAATCAATAGGAGCATGTGTTGATTCACATATAAATCATTTGATTCACATTCGAATCAATCAACTCCCATTCATTTGATTAACTACTGAATGACAAACATTTTTTCGAATCCCCCTCTTTATTTCTAATTGATGTTACAAAACCTGACACACAATGTTGAATTTTCGGAAGATTTGTATTATTATCATGTTAATATTTTTTCATTCCTTTTGAGCCGCTATGTTAATCTAAATGAAAGAAGTTGATATATATGCAGGTAGGATTTGAACTGTACCAAAAACAAACCTTGAAGTTGTCATTAACCCCTGAATTACAGCAATCGATCAATATCCTTCAATATTCCACCCATGAACTGATAGATTTCCTGAACCGACAGGCTTACGAAAATCCCGTTCTCGAAATTAGCTTTAAAGAGCCCCCCTCATCGCACAGTATTCGTACAAATAAAATAAATTCTCAGATACGTGGTTCTTCCTCTAAAAGTAAAGGTTTCAACGGAGACAATGATTACAACCCTATCAACAATCATTCAGTCAGCACAGAAACACTTGAAAGGCATTTACTGGAACAATTGAGTTTACTAAGTTCATTGAATGCATTTGAAAAGAAGATTCTCCAATTTTTGATTGGAAACTTAAATGATTATGGATTTCTAGAATTGGATGTCCATTGGACTGCTTCGCATTTTTCCGTACCCGTGGAAGAAATCGAAAATATGATTCAAATATTGCAATCCCTTGACCCAATTGGAGTCGGTGCTAAAGATCTGGCCGATTGTTTACTCATTCAGCTGTGTGAGCATGAGAATCACAATGAATTGGCGTATAAGATCGTTAAAAAGAACTTAGAAGATTTAGCAGAAAAACGCTACAGGAAAATTGCCGCCCTTCACCAAGTGACCGTTCAGGAAGTACAAGAGGCCTCGGATTTCATCCGTACGTTAAACCCGCGTCCTGTCAGTCACTTTTCCGATGATATGACTCATTACATCGTTCCGGACGTTTACGTGGAAAAAGATAAAGAAGGTTTTCTGATAACGGTCAACGATAGCTGTACACCTAAACTTTCCATCAATCCTTACTACAAGAACCACGTCGCCATCAATTCCGTTAATCCAGCTAAAGATTATATAAAAGGGCACATAAATGATGCCCAATTACTGTTAAAAGGGCTCGAACAAAGGCAAATGACGCTTTACAAAGTGACCGCGTCAATCGTGGAGGAGCAGCATGAGTTTTTCATGAAGGGAATTACAGGATTAAAACCTATGACACTGAAGGATATTTCGGAAAAACTTCAGCTTCATGAATCAACGATCAGCAGGGCCACGAGCAATAAATATATCCAGACGCCGCATGGCCTCTTTAAACTAAGGAACTTCTTTACTAGAGGGTTACACCGCGTGAACAGCCCAGCAACCGAATCAACGGCCACCATCAAAGAAAAAATAAAGGTCCTGATTGCCGATGAAGATAAAATAAAGCCTTTTTCAGATCAGAAACTTTGTCAAATATTCGAAAATGAAGGGACGAAGATTTCCCGCCGCACTATTGCAAAATACCGTGAAGACCTCGGTATACCGGGATCTTCAAAACGGCGCAGATTTTAAAATCAAACCGAATTTTTAAGAAGACTCTTACAAATGAGAATCTATTGTAAGAGTCTTCTATATTTTCCACCCCTGAACCAGGGGCTTAATAAACAGTTTTGGAATCATAATATATCGGTTTATTTATTCCCCCATTTATCCTCGAAAATAAGTTCATCCATCAGCCTTCTTTTTTCCCAATTAGCAAGTTCAAGTATGGGTTTATCCGGATATTGATCCGTATAGCCAATCGACAGGAGTGCAACAGGTTCTATATGCGGCGGAATCTCCAAAATATCACGAATATCATTTTTCTTATAAAAGCTTACCCATCCCATTGCCAATCCTTCCGCATAGGCAGCCAGCCACATATTTTGAATGGCGCAGGCAGTGGATAGGATATCGGTTTCCGGAATGGAGTTCCTCCCTAAAACATGGGAGCCCCCCCGTGTCGGGTCGCATGTAACACAAATTGTATACGGTGCTTCTTTTAACCCTTCCACTTTCAAACTAAGAAACTTATTTTCTTTACCTCCTTCATAATGAATGGCTAGGGCCCTTCTTTCTTTATCCGCTGCCCATGCCAAACTGTTCTTGGTTTCCTGAGACGAAATCACGATGAAACTCCAAGGCTGCATGAATCCTACAGACGGCGCATGATGTGCAGCATCCAAAATTCTGCGGAGTATATCCTTTGAAATGGGCTTTGGCAAAAAACTCCTGATATCCCTACGGTTATAAATGGCTTTATATACGGCAGCTTGTTCTTCATTAGTAAACATAGTTTCCCCCCTATTTCCGGCTCCCCGGAAATTTATCTAAACATACAATACATTTTATAGGTAAACCCTTACAATTAAAATATCCGCTGGCTCAGCTCATTCCGTCCACAACAAGATCCGCTCTTTCTTGAGGCCTTTGCACTCCCACATAGAGATCTTCATGAACCATCCAATTATCCTCCCACATTTGACGCGCATCTTCACCATCCCGCTCAAGGCCACGTTTCAAACGCTGATCACGGGGACATTCCACCCAAATCGTGAAATCATGGTACCCTGCCAATTCTTTACGGATTGAATACGTTCCTTCTATAATCACAAGGCCCCCAGCAGGAACTTCATGCCATTCGGCCATAGTGTCCGTTTCCCAATCATACCTTTGATATCTTGCTTCCTTCCCCTTTGTAAGCGGTTTTAGGATTTGGTTACAAACCCGTTTCCAATCATAATCCGCCCCGATAGGCTTTTGGGATGGAGGCAGTTGAACCCTTTCCGATGACGGCAAATAAAAATCATCCATATGAACGGCCACGCTACCTGGACATTCTGCTTGGATACGGGCAGCGAGTGTACTTTTTCCAGATCCACCCCGGCCATCTATAGCCAATATATAGAGTGAGCGTTTTTTGGAAATTTCGTGAATTTCAGCTATAAGACTGCTGATCGTATACTGTCCATTAAGTGTTGGAAAGTTCATAAGCATTCCCCCCTATATACTTATTTCTATTAATCCTCCCTTAAACTCCTTCCTTGAGGGGGATAATTTAAAAAAATAAGAAGAAGGTGCTGATATTGAATAAAAACCAATTTGCCCCCAGCTTCATGTCTGATTAAAGAAACAGAGGAGGAAAAGGGCCCCTTTCCCTCCACTTCATGGAGAAACTGTCTACGATCAAACGGCTAGACTTTCCATGTAATGGACTTGAAAACTTCTTGTTATAGACATATATATCGGAGAAAGGCCTTCGAATGTTCGAATGCCGACTTGATGCAATGTCATATAATGACCATCGATTTGAATAGGCCATTCGGATCTGCGATTGAAACCTGATCAGATCTGCCGAAGAAAATGATTTGGCTGATACCGACCTCTTTCTCGCAGATCCTGAACTTCAACTTAGCCCCATGGATACTAATGGCCGCTTCCCAATAGGTTTTCCTGTTCTGCGAGCATTACGGCTATCTTATCCTGGATTGCCGTAATGCCTTTTTCTTCTACAAAATTATTCAAAATGATTGAAAATATGATTTTTTCCCCTCTTTTGGTCGTCACATAACCGGATAAGGAGCTCGTACCTGAAATTGTCCCTGTTTTCGCGCGGACATTCCCGGCTGCAAGTGTCCCTTTCATCCTCTTTCTAAGAGTACCGCCCACCATCCGATTTTCGTTGCCTGCAATCGGTAAAGCATTCAAGTAAGCAGGAAACCACGTTTTTTCTTGAATGGCATACAGCAGCTTCGTTATTTCATTCGCTGGAATCATATTGACTTGGGAAATTCCAGACCCGTCACGCATCATGATCGTTTGCATATCGAGACCCATACTCTTCAGCTGATTTCGAGCAACCTTCAAACCATCCTTCCAGCTTCCCTCCCCATCTGCCTCTTTGCCCATTTCCTTCACCAAAACCTCGGCATGGCTGTTATTGCTCAATTTCATGAAAGGAATAAGCAGCTGTGAAAGCTGCATGGACTGATGAGTGGCAATCATATGCGCTCCTACTGGCGTTTTCCCTTTTTTCCTTTTTCCTAACACTTTAATTCCATGTTCCTTCATTGATTTTTCAAATAGGCTCAAGGCATATTCTGTGGGATCTTCCACTGAGACCCACTCTTTGGTCACCTCGGCATCTTCCGGAATGGTCCCGGTCACCGTAATGACTTGTGTGCCATGAGACCGTTCGATTTCAATCTTATTATTAGCATCTGCCGATACAGTTTTCGTTTTGTTGATGACCTTCACGTGATCGGTTTCAGGCTCCAGCTTTACCGTTGCACTCTTTCCAGCCTTTTCCCCAGGAGCTAACTCCACGATGATGGTACCGGTATCGTAATCTTCATTCGGGGAAGCAGTTAAAGCCGAAACGGCTGCACCGTAATATTCCTGTTCATCGCCCCAAACTAAGTCTTGAGAATAACGAACATCATCATACCAAGAATCGTCCCCTATAAGATCCCCGTGAACGAACTTGACTTGCCTTTGCTTCAGTGAAGCTGCCAGCTCATCAAAATCCTTTTCCAATAATGTGGGATCCCCTTTTCCCTTCAGGTATACATTGCCCTGCAGAACATGGCCAACCTGCACTCCTTTTATGTATAGTTCCGTTTGAAAAGTATGATCTTCCCCTAAAGTTTCCAGCGCGGCTGCTGCTGTCAAAAGCTTAAGATTGGAAGCAGGCCGCAATCTCGTTTGCGATCCCCGTTCATAAATCATTTCCCCCGTTTCAGCTGAACGGATGGAAATTCCCGTCAACGCCCCAGCCAATCCTGGCGATTGCTCCAATATTCGTTGAATTTCCTGCCCTAGGTTTCCATCATCATTTGCAGCCTGCATCGACTCTCCATTAAAAAAACAAATCAAAAACAGGAAGAATATAAAACTCAACTTCCTTTTATACGTCAAACCTATCACTCCCACTCTAGAAACTCACCACTTCTATCTTGTCCATTTTTCGGTCATATAAAAAGAAAAGATCCACTAGAAAGCTCCTTATTTATACATACTCGGGAAACTGCAGGATTATTCGCCCGCCACTCCACGGTATGCGGCTGCATAGTTTCTATACATATACCTTTAATAGGGAACTTTTTTGCAAGATAATCCGTATAAGTATAAAGACATAGTAAGGAGTGAATATATGTATTCCAAGATACAGCCACCAACGAAGAAAATATCCAAAGAATCAGTGAAGGTGTGGCGGATAACTGAAGCCATTACCAATCTCATTATCCTCGCCGTCCTTGGCCTCCTATTATTTGTTGATGATTATTTCACTTGGAAAGAATGGATTGGATGGATTTTAAACGGACTTATCGTATTATCTTTTTTCCATGCTATCTGGTCCATCTTCATTGAACCGATACTTTTGCAAAAGTATTGGCGATACGACGTGAACGAAGAATTCATTCAAACAAAACGTGGAGCCTGGAATGAAACGCATGAACTCATTCCGATGACGAAGGTTCAATCCGTCAAATTGAACCAAGGACCGTTTTTGCGAAAATACAACCTTTATTCCCTAAGCATCGGAACAATGGGCGACTCTCATGACATACCGGCCATCCCCGAGAAAGAGGCGTATGAATTACGAGATAAAATTGCCCATTTCGCAAAAATTAAGGAAGTGGATTAATGATGGAAGAACACGCAAAACGATTACACCCTTTCAAAATCCCTTTCGAATTTTGGAAATTGCTGAAGGGGAATGTATTTTTCATAATCATGCTTTATGTCCTGAATTTCGGTTCTGAAAAGATGTATATGAAGGTACTCCAAATCGGCTTTCTAGTTTATTTGGTTTGGAAAGTCATTTCTGTCATCCTTAGATGGTATACATACAAATACCAAATCAAAGAAGGTACCTTATACATCACTTCAGGGCTTGTCTCGAAATCGTATCGAACTGTCCCGCTTCATAAGGTTCAGAATGTCCAGCAACGCACGACGTTATTTCATAAGATTTTCAGATTGACCTCTTTAACATTCGAAACGGTGATGACTGGTGATCAGGGTAGCGTACCTTTCGAGATGATTTCCCGAAAAGAAGCCGAACGGCTTGAGGGGGAATATGCCTCAAAACAGGAACTTCCGGTTATTGATATTTCCGAAGAACGAATTGCTGAGGATATGGAACCAGCCATTGAAAAAACGATCCATTTCACTCCTAGCAAACATGATGTGCTGAAAGCTTCCTTTACATCACTCAGTTTCCTGGCTCTTATCCCGATATTGGCTACGTTATATAATACACTCGATGATTTTATTGATTTGGAGAACACCGAAGGGTTTCTTGCCAAGTTATTGGATACATGGTGGATCATTACCATCGTTATTGCAGGCCTCATATGTGTCGCCGTTGCCTTCGGAATCGTTTCCACATTCGTTAAATATGGAAAATATGAAATTTCATCCGATCACGAGCGCATATATATCAAGAAAGGTGTACTGGACGAATCCGCTTTTTCCATTCGGAAAGAAAAAGTACAAGCAGTCGAAATCACCCAATCAATCATTAAAAGAGTGCTGGGGTTGGCAGAAGTGAAACTGATCAGTGCAGGAAGCACCGGTGATGAAGAGCTGGAAACGAACACCCTCTATCCCTTTTTATCAATTGAACGGGCATATGGGATGGTAGAAGAGATTTTACCCGCTTACAAAGTGGAACGATCAATGAGGTCACTATCGAAACAGGCCTTCAAAATCCGAATGCTGCGACCTAGCTTTTTCTGGATTCTCACAACATTGGCGATTTATTATTTCAAACCCTCCCTATGGTATATCTCGCTGATTCTACTCGTCCTCATTTATACATTGAGAATAATGGATTACAAAAATAGCCGTTACTTGTTAAATGATGAGTTCATTCAGTTCAAATCCGGAAGTTTGGAAACATCACTATTCATTACCAAAAGAAGCAAGGTCATTCAAATTGAGGTGGAACGTTCGAAGCTGCAAAAGTTTTTCGGGCTTGCCACAATTGAAACGATCAACCGCTCCAAGCCTGTACACCATACAAAGCTCCAAGATGTATCCGTTGAATATGCAGACGAGTTTTACACATGGTATATGGACAGGACAAAAAATATCCAATTCGAATAGTATTCAATGAATGAAAGAGTTGACCATGGCAGTCAGCTCTTTTTTTATCCACTATATTCCACCCCCTTCCCACCTTTGCACTTCACGACAAAATTAATATTGGAATTTTCTAACTTGTCCCTTCAAAAAAAGCGAAAGAAGACCGAAATATCAAATAGAAGTCAAAATTAATTAGAAGTATATAAGGAGAATTTTACAGATGAAAAGACTGACAGACTGGTATTTTAATTCGCTAAAAAAACAAATATTGATTCCCTTTTTAGCTTTGATCATGATAAGCGGAATGGCCATTTCCTACATGAGCTATAAAAATAGTATCGAGTTGACGACCCAGGAAATTACCGGATCGACGGAAGAGCAAGTCAAGTCAATGAACGATTCTTTCGAGACCTTCTTTCAAAAAACGGAAAATCAATTGGATAGGATCAGTAAGTATCCTATCATGAGTACTTATGATAAGAACCCCGAATCCATAATGGATGAGTTTTCCCATACACAGTCAAGCAGTTCTGAAATAAATGGTTTATACCTTGGCACCGAGAAAGATGGAAAAACATTAATATTCCCTAAAGCGGATTTGCCGGCTGACTTCGATCCGAGACAAAGGGATTGGTATCAATCCGCATTAAAACAAAAAAACAAGACCATTTGGACGGAACCTTATACTGATCAGGCTACGAATGAACTTGTCATTACGGCAGCAAAGGTCATATATGATGATCGTGATGAATTAATAGGCGTGCTAGGTGTCGACATCTCAATCGATACATTGATCACGATGGTCAATCAAACGAAATTCGGCGAAACGGGCTATACGGTTTTGCTTGATCAGAAAGGGTCATTCGTTACACATCCAGACAAGGAAAAAATTCAACAGGATCTATCAAAGGAAAATATTTTCAAAAAAATGAAAGGTGAATCCGGATCAATGATCGAGGAATTTGAAGGGAAGAGCCGGATCGTCGGATACGCCACAAATCCTACCACCGGATGGAGAATAGCAGGGGTAATGGAGGAAAATGAAGTGAAAGTCCGGGCAAGCCCGATGATAGTCGAAAATGTCATCACACTGTTGATTGTCTTTACCGTCACTGCACTATCTGCCATCTTCATCACCCGTTCTTTAACGAATCCCATTAAAAAGCTGCAGGAATCCATACGGAAAATGGCTGACGGCGATTTCACCTCCTGGAATTCCATTTCCAGAAAAGATGAGATTGGCCAACTTGCAGAAGATATCAGCTTAATGACCAGGAATATGAGTCATATGTTAGGGGTTGTCAACAACCTTTCCGATAAAGTATCGGATTCCTCCATGACGCTAGTGGCCAGTGCCGATGAAAATTCAGCGGCAGCTAACGAAGTGGCCATGACGATGGAACAAATAGCAGCCGGTGCCATAGACCAAATCGAAGTCGGGCAGAATAACGAAATGGCCGTAAAGCTATTGGCTGACAAAATCAATGAGCTTGAGGCGCAAACGGGAAAAATGGCCACGGAATCCGAAAATATGTTCAAGGCTTCCGAAAACGGAATCACTCAAGTACAAGGCCTGAAACAACAATTCAATGAAACGTCCCAGATATCCAATAAGATGAGCACGGCAGTCAAATCATTGGATGCACGATCCAATGATATCAGTGCGATCGTAAAAACCATAAGCGGGATTGCAGGACAAACGAATTTACTCGCCCTGAATGCTGCCATCGAAGCAGCGAGGGCTGGTGAACACGGAAAAGGGTTTGCTGTTGTTGCCGATGAAGTGAAGAAATTGGCCGAACAAACGGAAAAATCACTGAAAGAAATCTCTGAAATCATTCAAGCCATGCAAACAGATACAACCAATACCGTTCATTTGATTGGTCAAGTCAATCAAAAAATCCATCTTCAGGATACTTCTGTAACGGATACGGAAAATGCTTTCAGTCACATTGCATCCATCATCACGACCACATTCAGCAATTTTGACGAAATAAAAGAGATGATGAACGATATGGTAAACGAGGTCACACGGATGGCGGGCAATGCAGAAAAATTAAATTCAATCAGTCAGGAAACTGCGGCAGGAACTGAAGAAGTATCAGCTTCCGCAGAACAAACGAATGCTTCCATGGAACAATTAAATGCCCTGGCTAATGAATTGGATGCCCTATCCCAGGAAATGCACAAAGAAATAAAGAAATTCACATTCTAATCAAAAAAAGGACGGCCCCCTAAGGGATCCGTCCTTTTTAAAAGTACGACTTATAGAGTTCTTCTGCCATTCGTCAGCGTTTCATCGGTTTCGGTTATTCCCGAGTAAGAAGAACTGGATTTTCTAGCATCCGAATCGACTAACACAAGCAATTTGCCGCTCTTTACATCCGCTTCATAACGATTCGCTTCGTCTTCAGGTATGCCCATTCCGATTAATGTACCGGCCAATCCTCCTGTTCCAGCGCCTACAGCCGCTCCGGCTAATGTTGCAGCAAGCGGTCCAGCAGCCAGTACCGGCCCGATTCCCGGAATCGCCAACGCACCCACACCTGCCAATAACCCGGCAGCACCGCCCAAAATGCCTCCAGTCGCCGCACCAGCTGCGAGCCCCTCTTCAACTTTTGTACCCGTTTCTTCATTCACTGCATTTAATTCTTCTTTATCTTTAGCTACAACTGAAATATCTTCACGATTATACCCTTGGGCCTGTAATGACTCAACAGCCTTTATGGCTTCTTCTCCAGTTTCATATACACCAATTATACGTTTATCCATATCTATCATCCTCCTTAAAGAATGTAAATTGTCGCTCCCCCTTTACATACCCCAGGGGATGAAAATGCTAAACGTTATTTAACAGGAAAATATTTTCGAGTTAACCCTTACTCAGAAAGGGTATATATAATAGTAGTATGCATATTTTTAGGAGGTTTTCTTTTTGCTCATCGAGTTACTTAAAGATTTAGTATCCATCGACAGTTCATCGAAAGAAGGAGCCAACCAAGCGGTAGATTACTGTGCGGACTGGCTTAAAGATCAAGGACTTAACGTGAATGTGATCGTAAATAACGGTTATAAAATGCTTGTTAGCGAGATTGGCAGCGGAGATAAAACCCTAATTTGGAATGGCCATGTCGATGTTGTCAGCGGTACGCCGGATCAATTTTTTCCTGAGGTTCATGAAGGAAATTTATATGGACGCGGAACAGCCGATATGAAAGCTGGGGTTGCAGGGATGATGTGTGCATTTACCGAACTGAAAGATAAGGACTTAGGTTTAAAAATCCAGCTACAGATCGTATCGGATGAAGAGATTGGCGGGTTGAACTGTTCCGGATATTTAGCGAAACATGGTTATCGGGGGGACTTTGTAATTTGTGCTGAACCGACGCAATTGGGAATCGGACTCCAGGCAAAGGGTGCCCTTCGTCTCGATATTGAAGTATCCGGCAAATCTGCACACGGAAGCCGTCCATGGGAAGGCGTGAATGCAATTGAAAAGTCCTATGATCTCTATCAAAAAATAAAGGAACTTCCATTCACCCGGGATCATACTCCCCTTTACTCTTCCCCTTCACTTAACCTAGCAAAAATAAAAGGCGGGGATGTCTATAATAAGGTACCGGATGCTTGTTTGCTAAGTCTTGATATTCGTTATCTTCCTACGCAAACAATGGAAGATATCATTGCTCAGATCGAAAGTGTGACAGGAAAAAATGTTCACCTTAATATGTACAGTAAACCTGTAAAAACCGAAGAGTCAGACCCATTCATCACTTTGCTCCGACCGATTATCGAAAGAAACACCAAGCAAGACGCTGTCATTTTCGGACAACATGGCTCCGCAGATACCGTCTTTTTTGCGGCATATGATATCCCAGCGATTGAATTCGGACCAAAAGGCGAGAACTGGCATGGAGATAGGGAATGCGTCAATCTTGAATCAGTAGCAGTCTATCAAAAAATGCTGGTCGATTTCGCTTCTGAATTTGCTTTACATTAAGCCAAATCATGAAAAAAGCCGGCATCACATATAGACAAAAGGAGGTCTATCTACATTTTAAAAACAAAGTTGATTGAAACGAAAGGTGCGAGACTCCTGCGGGGAAAGCGCGTCCAAGGGAGACCGCACAGCCGCAAAGGCGCCGAGGAGGCTCCCGGACCGCCCGCGGAAAGCGAGTGCCTGGAGTGGAAATCAATGTTCGAATTTTAACAAGCTCTCAAAAAAATTAGACAAACTCGATTTTCATCGATTTTGTCTACAGTTTGAGCCGGCATCACATAGATGTCGGCTTTTTCCATGTTCCGCATATCCTCTCCTACTAAAATAAACAGCATTCAATCGTCTAATATTACGTTGTTTTTTTACAAAATATACAGGACTTTAAAACCAGGGATTTCACATCCATATATTACCTAATTAAACAGGATACGCCATTACATCAACACTATTTAACAAAAAAACGCTTATACTGACATAATAAATAATATATTTACATTTAATAGATAAGTACTTTTGACCTAGTTTATATTACATTTATTTATCAAGGGAAACCTTTTTGTAACACAATTACTATTCCACCGAAACATTATTGTCATAAAGACCTGTTATTCTAAGTCTACGATTTAAAACAAAGGAGACTATTCATTTTGAAAAAAATACTACTTCCACTATTCACTGCTTTCTTTTTGGTATTTAGTTTTTCCGGAGTTTCATCGGCTGCTACTACTACATACAAAGTTAAAAGCGGCGACACACTATGGGGTATCGCCAATAAACATAATATAACAGTCAATCAACTCAAAAGTTGGAACAACCTGAAAAAAGATAACATCCATCCAAAACAAGTTTTAAAGGTCAAGAAAACATCGACCTCTGCTAAACCTAAAGCTAAAGCAAAAACATCATCATCATCCAAGAAATATAAAACGATCACGGTGAAGGCAACAGCTTACACTGCGAACTGCAAAGGCTGCAGCGGGATTACAGCATCTGGTCTTAACTTAAAGAAAAACCCTAACGTAAAAGCCATCTCGGTCGACCCTAAGGTCATTCCACTAGGAACAAAAGTTCATGTAGAAGGATACGGGGATGCCATTGCGGCAGATAAAGGCGGCGCAATCAAAGGGAATAAAATTGACGTCTTCTACTCTTCTCACTCAAAAGCTATCAATTGGGGCAGAAAAACCGTTAAAGTAAAAATCTATAAATAATGATAAGCACCAGCCTGAAACCTTTCAGGCTGGTCTTTTGTTTTTCCCATTCTTACAAACATCTAAACAACCAGTTGACCTTCAAACGGAAATATTTACTGAAATTTCAGTCAATGTTATGATTAGTACATCTTAATCAAAAGAGAGGTGTGCGCTTTGAATATTGTCATTATAGGGGCCGGGGCACTGGGCTCCTACTTTGGGGGCAGGTTGCAGCAGGCCGGACAGGATGTTCAATACCTTGTCCGAAAAAACCGCGCCAAACAATTGAAGGAAAACGGGATCAGCATAACCAGCCCACATGGAAACTACCAATTCAACGACCTTCATATCACAGAGAATGTAAATGACATCGAAAAGGTCGACCTCGTGATTCTCGCCGTAAAAGGCCAGCATCTGCAAGGCACCCTTACAGATTTAAAGGTGCTTGTTGAAAAGGGCGCAAAGGTTCTCCCGCTTTTGAATGGATTGGAGCATATATCCATTTTACAGGAGGCGCTGGGCGATGAAGCCGTCTTGGGGGGAAGTGCCTTCATCATCGCCACCCTTGATGAAAAAGGGCATGTCATTCACTCCAATGAAAATCACGATTTAATCTATGGCCCGCTTCATCCGTCACAAAAAAAGATATGTGATGAATTCGAACAGGCGGCGGGATCAGCTATCATGAAGGTAAGCAGAACGGAAAACATATTGATCAGGATGTGGATCAAATACATGTTCATCACCGCGTTTTCCGGTGTGACAACAGCATCGAACCTCCCTATCGGCACGATACGGAGATACCCGGAAACCAATGGATTGCTAGAAAAGGTCCTTGTTGAAATGAAGGAGCTTGCAAATGCTTATGACGTCGGAATTACTGTGGAGAATATTGCTCAAGCGTTGGAAAACATGGCAGGCTTACCTGATGAATCCACCTCTTCGATGCACCAGGACCGCCGGAAGGGCCTAACCCTCGAAGTGGAACATTTACAGGGCGGTGCACTGCGCCTAGCCGACAAGGTCGGTTTGAAACTTCCTGTGATCGGAACCCTATATGCACTAATAAAACCATTTGAAAATTGATTTTCGCCAATACCGGTGCTCCACCGGTATTTTTTTTTACGGCTTAGTAATCTCTTTATATCCTAATCTTCACTTTTAATTCCTCTTCAGTTATTCAAAATCCCCAAGACCAAAAAGAACAAAAAGAAAACAATATCACCAAAAGAATATTCTGATTCTTTCTTCTGTTACACTATTATCAAGTTAAGAAAGCGCTATCATATAACAAAGGAGAATGCCCCTTGAAAATATTAAAAAATTTAACAGTTCAGGTCATCATCGGTATCATTCTGGGTATAACAGTCGGTTTCTTCTTCCCTGCTTTCGGTGAACAACTAAAGATATTGGCTGATTTATTTATTAAAATGATTAAAATGGTCATCGCACCAATCATCTTCTTAACCGTCGTAATCGGAATCGGCGGTATGGGTGATATGAAAAAGGTTGGCCGCATCGGCGGAAAGGCCCTGCTTTATTTTGAAATCGTTACCACTTTCGCACTTGCCATCGGAATCATCGTGGTCAATCTGCTGGGACCTGGTAAAGGCTTTAACATCGATTCAGTCGAGGGCGGAGATGTATCACAATATACGACAGCCGCTTCCGAAACGGAACATGGCGCCGTTGCTTTCATTTCTAATATCATTCCTGATAATGCCGTTGCCGCACTGGCTGGCGGAGACTTACTCCCTATTCTATTCTTTGCCGTATTATTCGGATTATCGATGGCAGCAATGGGACCGAGAGTGCAGCCAGTCGTTTCTTTCTTTCAGCATATTGCCGACATTTTCTTCGGCATCGTCGGTATGATCATGAAAGTTTCTCCATTGGCCGCATTCGGAGCAATGGCTTATACAATCGGTAAGTTTGGCCTTGGTTCTTTATCCTCGTTAGGACAATTAATGGGCAGTGTTTATATCACAATGGCACTTTTCATCGTTCTTATCCTTGGCTCGATTGCAAAAATGTATGGCTTTAATATTTTCAAGTTCATTGCCTATATAAAAGAAGAGATCCTCTTAGTTTTAGGAACCTCTTCATCGGAATCCGCCCTGCCAAGCGTGATGAAAAAACTCGAAAAATACGGTTGCTCAAAATCGGTAGTCGGTTTGGTTGTCCCAACCGGTTATTCTTTCAACCTTGATGGCACCTCCATCTACTTATCCATGGCTGCGATTTTCATCGCCCAAGCCTATGGTGTCGATTTAAGCATCTGGCAGGAATTGACCCTTCTAGGAATCTTGATGTTAACATCCAAAGGTGCTGCCGGTGTAACGGGATCCGGTTTCATCACACTTGCTGCAACATTAGCTGCCTTCCCAATGATTCCAGTTGAAGGAATGGCATTACTGCTTGGAGTCGACCGCTTCATGTCAGAAGCACGCGCCATCACCAATCTAATCGGTAACAGTGTCGCTACGGTGGTCATTTCTAAATCAGAAGGTGAATTCAATCCAAACCAAGCCATCTCAGATGATATGAATGAAGTGGCTGTTTCATCGGAAAAATAATCGAACCTTGAATGAAGAGGTGTGCAGCTTGCACCTCTTTTTTTGTGTATTCCTCCCTTTCTAGCAATGAAAAGCCATTTTTCTATAAATAGCCAATCAAATAAATTTCAGAATCACTGAAAAGTGTTTATACTTTTATGTAACAGGTAAAAGTATAAAGTTAGAAGTTTAGTAGTTTGATGGATTTAACCAAATTAGGAGGTTTTATCATGAAGGATTACGGATTATTTATTAACGGTGAGTGGTCGGATTTTGGATTGGATAAAATTGAAGTGAAAAACCCGGCAACGGATGAAGTAGTTGCCACCGTTCCTAAAGGCGGTGCAACTGAAGCGGCGAAGGCTGCAGATGCCGCATATGAAGCCTTTACAGGCTGGGCTGCACTCTCAGTCTACGAACGTGCTGAACTAATTTGGAAATGGCATCGATTGATTGATGATCATAAAGAAGAACTGGCAAAAATCATGACTGAAGAGCAAGGAAAGCCCCTTAAAGAAGCTCTTGGTGAAATGACATATGCCAATGGCTTTTTATCTTGGTTTGCCGAAGAAGGAAAAAGGGTGTACGGCGAAACGATTCCTGCTTCCGTGTCCAATAAGCGGCTTTTCGTGACTAAACAGCCTGTCGGAGTTGTAGCTGTCATTACGCCTTGGAACTTTCCTGCTGCCATGATTACAAGAAAAGTGGCACCAGCGCTTGCCGTCGGCTGCACAGTCGTCATTAAACCGGCAAACCTGACTCCCATAACAGCTTTAAAAATGGCTGAATTAGCCGAAGAAGCTGGCATTCCAAAAGGAGTCATCAATGTCGTGACAGGAAAATCCTCAGAAATCGGCGAAACTTGGCTTCAAGATACGAGGGTTCGTAAATTGACGTTTACCGGTTCTACAGAAGTCGGCAAAACCCTGATGAGGGGCTCCGCAGACACGGTAAAGAAAATCTCGCTAGAACTCGGAGGTCACGCACCAGCAATCGTTCTTGAGGATGCCGACCTTAATAAAGCGGTTGATGGCATCATCAGTTCAAAATTCCGTAACGCAGGACAAACATGCGTCTGTTCAAATCGCATTTATGTCCACGAAGCCATTCAAGAGGCCTTCATCGAAAAGCTCGTTGCCAAGGTCAAGGAACTAAAGGTAGGAAATGGACTGGAAGATGGCGTCGATATCGGTCCGCTTATCGATCAAAATGCAGTGGATAAGGTTCAAAAACAAATTGATGAAGCAATCAGCAGCGGCGCTAAGCTCGAAGCTGGCGGTAAATCAATAAGCGGCCTTTTTCTTGAACCGACCGTATTGTCCAACATTGATGACAGCATGCTCTGCATGAAGGAAGAAACATTTGGTCCACTAGCTCCCATTGCCTCCTTTAAGACGGATGAAGAGGCAATCAAGAGGGCAAATGACTCCATCTTCGGTTTGGCAGCTTACGTCTTCACTGAAAACATCACTAAGGGCATCAAATTCACCGAGGCACTTGAATTCGGTATTGTTGGCTTGAACGATGGACTTCCTTCCGTTCCGCAAGCTCCATTTGGCGGATTCAAGCAAAGCGGACTCGGCCGTGAAGGCGGACACCAGGGCATCGAAGAATTCCTGGAAGTAAAATATATTTCCTTAGGTTTGTGACCTATTTACCACAATAAGAAAACGGGCCCGACTCAATTGAGTCTGGCCCGTTTTTTCATTCCAATATATCTTCTTCAAGCTTTTCCTCTTTTCGGATCCTGATGAATTTTACGATATTCAATACAATCGTTTTAACAACAGAGTAAGTCGGAACCGCCAAAATCATACCGATGATACCGGCAATGTTTCCGGCGACAAGCAATAGGATGATGATGGTAAGCGGATGTGTGTTCAATTTCTTCCCGATGACTAACGGTGAAATGAAATTACCATCCAATTGCTGAATGACCGTTACAACCAGAATGACCAATAATGCCTCTGTCGGTGAATGGATCAACGCCACAATGACGGCAGGAGCGGCTCCGATAAACGGACCTACATATGGAATGATATTGGTCACGGCGCCAATCAGCGCGAATAAGAACGCATAAGGCAACCCAATGATTAGATATCCGATGAACGTTCCGATCCCGACAAACATGCAAACAAGCATCTGCCCTTGTATGTATGTAGTAAGCGTCCCGCCAGTTTCCTGAAGTACCGTTAAAGCTGGTTTTCTATAGCGAACCGGTACGAATTTCATAATGGCGGCCGGAAGCTTATCCCCATCCTTCAACATATAAAACAGGATGAAAGGAACCGTTACGACAACTAAAGTGATATTCGTCACCACGCTGAAAACGGAAGTTAAACTGTTCGTTATATTACTAGGTAAGTTCGTCAAATATTTTTGCAGCGAATCCCCTACTTCTTGCAGAGGTACATAATCTTGTTCCACCGTCCATAAAAACCATTTTGACTCCGCTGAGTCTTCAATGAACTTCCTTGTTTGATTGAAATAATCCGGAAGGTTATTGAGTAAATCCGTAACCTGTTTTGAAAGTGACGGGCCAACCAAACCGACCAGTAAACTAATCAACCCAAGGAAAAATACGTAAAGCAATAAAATCGCCAATCCCCTTGGCACTCTCCTTTTAACGAGGAAATCAACAGTGGGATTGAACAGGAAGTAGAGAAAACCCGAAATCAAGATTGGAAAGAACAATGTAGATGTAAAAATGACTATTGGTTCAAAAAGAAAAGAAATCTTTGTACCAACATAAAAAAGTAAAGACAATAGTAATAACTCTAACGTCCAAAAATGCAGTTTTTGCTTGAACAAATTATCTCCTCCACTATAAGCAATTCTATTTAACTCCCTATTTCTAAGGAAACAACATCATAAATGCGAAAAATCCTATGTATGATAATCATTCATTGTTAGCAGTTTACCATATTTCTATAACTTGGATGAATAATTATATATAAAAATAATAGAAAAAAGCCTAAAGATACAGTTCCCTAACTTTTTGATGGTTAAGCATCATTTTACACTTTAAATCTGTTATTTGTCGCAGGAAAAAGAATCAATAGGAAACACCATACAAATTACTTAGGAGAAATAATCTATTTACTTTTCAATATTCCATTGATGTGACGAAAGATTCATTGGTTTTCACCTATTCCGGACACGGACCCAATAAAAAAACCCCGCTTTTTATTGGCGGGGTTTTGAGTCTTATTTTTGATCTTGAAGAACCGCTTCAAGCATCGTACCGTTTTTAGCTAGGTTCGTATGCCATGAAAATGCTTTTTCAAGAATGTGCGGAGTTTGATGCCCGCCCGTTTGCGCAACAGCTTCAGTGAAGTATGCACGTAGCTGTGGTCGGTAATCAGGATGAGCACAGTTTTCTATGATTAACTCTACGCGCTCTTTTGGTGCCAAGCCACGTAAATCAGCGATCCCTTGCTCTGTCACTAATACGTCCACATCATGTTCAGTATGATCCACATGAGAAACGAAAGGAACGATACTGGAAATTTTGCCGCCTTTTGCATATGATTTCGTAACGAAAATTCCTAGGCGTGAATTACGGGCAAAATCTCCTGATCCGCCAATTCCATTCATCATTCTTGTCCCAGAAACATGTGTCGAGTTTACGTTACCATAGATATCACACTCTAACGCTGTATTGATTGAAATCAAGCCCAAACGACGGATGATTTCAGGATGATTAGATATTTCTTGTGGACGAAGAACTAGCTTATCACGGTATTTTTCAAGCTCACCGTAAACTTGTTTCCCTTTTTCTTCAGCTAATGTAATCGAACACCCTGAAGCAAATTTAACCTTTCCAGCATCGATCAGATCAAATACCGCATCTTGCAGCACTTCTGAATAAACTTCCAAATCTTTGAATTCAGAATCAAGGAAGCCAGCGAATACTGCATTCGCCACTGAACCTACACCCGACTGAAGCGGAGCAAGGCTTTCAGTTAAACGGCCAGCCTTTATTTCTCCACGAAGGAAGTTAATGAGGTGGTTGGCGATTGTTGCAGTTTCTTCATCCGGCGGCACGATTGTGGAAGGTGCATCAAGATCTGTAGAAACGACGATTCCCATTACTTTTTCGGGATCAACCGCAATGCCGATCGATCCTAGGCGATCACTTGCTTTAGTCATAGGAATCGGTTCGCGTTCCCCTTGTTTAGCCGGTGTATATATATCATGCATCCCTTCCAATCCTTCTGGATGGGATACGTTCAATTCAATGATCACATGTTTAGCTTCTTGAACGAATATGGCTGAGTTGCCTACAGAAGTTGTCGGGATGATCAATCCATCTTCCGTAATCGCCAACGCTTCGATGATTGCAAAATCGATTGGTCCGACAATGCCTTGACGAACTTGTTCAGCCGTATGAGACAAATGCTGATCCACATAAGTTACTTCATCAGCATTGATTTTATTGCGAATGCCTTTATCCGCTTGGAATGGCAAACGTTTATTTATGATACCCGCTTCCGCCATATGTTGGTCGACTTCCGGTCCTAATGAGGCACCAGTATAAACGTCAACTTTGAATTTTTCAGTTTTAGCTCTTTCAACTAGAGCCATCGGAATAACTTTAGCATCACCAGCACGGGTAAATCCACTCATACCGAGTTTCATCCCATTTTTAATCCATGATGCTGCTTCTTCCGCTGTAACTACTTTCCCCTTAAATTGTTCATTGCGAATTTTTTTGAAAACGCTTTCGTTCATACAAAAGACCCCCATTTTTCGCTTTTCTTACACTTAATTTTACCAATCCTGTGTAATCGTCACATTCATTTTCGAATGAAAAGCCTTAAATTGGGCATAAACCAGCATTTCTTTCACACAAAGGAGAATCACTAAAACCCCAAAGCCCTCCTGAATTGACTAGCATATGTTTGACTGACCTGGATTTTTGAGTTGTCTTTCATTATCAATAAAAATGTAGAATGGAAATCAGGGAGGATCTCTTGTATATAGTTGATATTGACGATGTACGAACGGTGCACACGAATGAATAAATCACTAGGTAAAATGAATTCCAATTCACTTAAATTCATTTTATGAAATCCACTCACACGTTCGGACTGAATTTTAGTTTTCCTATTTTGAGCTTCCAAATACATAATTTCATCATATGGAAGCGGTATCCAGCGATCATCTGTTTTAATGGTCAGGAATGATGTCGGTAAAATCAATGGCTTTGACGGCAAGATGGCCGTTACCGCCCCTAAAGGGTTGCCCTCGTCCATGATAGGGACACTCAGCCCATAGTAAGGTACGCCAAATACATTACTTTCAACTTGCACCCCTATTTTTTTACGGATGCTCAGCGCTTTATATGTCGCCGTATTTTCACTGATTAAATCACCTGGTTTTATTCTTAAGTCCACTTGTTTGCTCGGTTGATAATAAATGTATTTTTCGGAATCAGCCACAGAAATTGAAGCATCCTTCGGTACAAACTCCCTGATGATATTTAAAACGGATTCGACCGTAAATTGATCCATTTCCTTTCACCTCTTAAAAGAACATATTAATAATTCCCCTATTTTTAAGCAGGGCATTCATGAAGTAATTCATAGTTTTTTGGTAAACTTACATTTTTTTGAATTCACTTTTCGGAAAATTAAAGAAAAATTGAAGTAACTAAGCGAAAAACGTCGAAAAAAGCAAAAAAATCGTATTTAAATTTATGTCCTTATTCATTATAGTTGGAATGCTCCCCGATTTCCATGGGGGATTCAAGAAAAAAGTTTCCTTATTATACAAACATTTAAATATCAAAATCCAGCGGACATCAAACAAAAAAGCCGCTCTCCTAGGATAACGGCTGAAAGGTCATTTTTTTGAAGGGGGATTTTGAAACGGGGATTTTAATCGGAGTGATAACATCTCTTCTAAATTTTTCAGTGGCAATTCCAATAAAAAGGGTCGGTCATCAGATTGATATACATCCTCTGAAATGAGCGTATTAACGATCTTCTGTTTTTTTGCATTAACAATTCGGACCAGTCTCCCCATTTTCAGCTCCCTTTCTTTAATCTTCTGTATCCGGCGGAATTGATCACAGCATCAGATGTCATTCTTTAGCGCATCATGACCTTCTTTACCGGTACGGATATTCACAACATTCGCCAATTCATATATAAAGATTTTACCGTCACCCGGTTTACCGGTACTCAAGAATTTCCTTGCTACATCCACAACATCCTGAACTGGGACTTCACACACGACGATTTCGATTTTCATTCGATCATGCAATGACATTTCACGATTTCTGCCTCTATATGTTTCCACATAACTTTTCTGAAGACCCGTTCCTTTTACTTCCGATACTGTCATTCCGCTTACCCCTATTTTCGCAAGTTCCGCTTTGAATTGTTCAAATTGGATAGGACGTGTAATGATTTCTATTTTCGTTAAAATCTCGGACATATGGGCACCCCCTTTTAGATTGATTCGTGATAAGCTTTTTCTCCATGAAGTGTAAGATCAAGCCCCATTGACTCATCTTCTTCACTGACACGCAACGGTACGAAAAGGTTAATGGCTTTAGCAACGATATAAGTGACCACGGCAACGAAGATATAGGTCGCGATGATCGCTACAAGCTGCTTCCACAACAAGTTGAAATCTCCATAGAATAAACCATTTGCACCGCTTTCGTTTACGGAAGTTGTCGCGAACAAACCTGTAGCTATGCCCCCCCAAGTCCCGCCGATCCCATGTAATCCGAAAGCATCAAGCGCATCGTCGTAACCCAGTTTATTCTTCAGGAAGAATACGCCCCAGAAACAAACGGCACCGCCGATGACACCGATGATGATTGATGATGCGGGCGTTACGAATCCGCAAGCGGGTGTAATGGCCACCAAACCAGAAATGGCTCCGGATACTGCACCCAGCAATGTTGCCTTTTTATTAGCCATATACTCGACGATCAGCCATCCAATGATACCAGCAGCTGCTGCAACAGCTGTATTAACGAATACATTCATCGCCACTCCATTGATTGTCAGTGCGCTTCCGACGTTGAAGCCGTACCAACCGAACCAAATTAATGATCCTCCAAGAAATGTTAAAGGAAGATTATGCGGCGCACTGTCCCCCGACTCTTTCCTTTTACCTAACATGATTGCCAATACCAAACCTGCAACCCCTGAAGATATATGAACAACGTTGCCACCTGCAAAGTCAAGTGTACCCAGTTCCGCTAACCAGCCTCCACCCCATACCCAGTGTGCAACGGGAGCATATACGAATAAAGACCATAGGATCGTAAAAATCAGGAATGCTGAAAACCTCATCCGCTCGGCAATGCCACCAGCAATGATCGAGACCGTTAAAACGGCAAAAGTCATTTGGAATAACATGAACAAACTATGGGGAATTGTTTCGCTGTAAGGTCCTGGTGCAAAACCCACATCCTTTAAACCAACCCAGTCCAGACCGCCCAGAAGTGAATTACCAGGTGAAAATGATAATGAATACCCAATCAGCACCCAAAGAATAGAAATGACAGCCAGAGGCATATAACTATGCATTGCCGTATTCAAGACATTTTTACTTTTTACCATCCCTCCATAAAATAGGGCAATCCCTGGTGTCATTAGCCAAACCATCATCGTCGCCAAAAACATGAAAACCGAATCTGCCATTTGCATACTGTTTTTTCCCCCTTTTTATATATGTTATGTTTATTAACAAGACTATGTTATATTTTTTATCATATACTTAATTTTCTAATAATTCAACTTAATTTTTGTATTTTCAAGAAAAAATGTTAGATTAAATAACATCAATAAGAATAAAGGACCAGCAAATGTGATTTTTTTGGTTTAATAGTTACTTTTCTATCTTCACAACTCCATGGCTGTTACATTTCACCTCCACTTATTCCCCCCTCGAAAACCATTAAAAAAGGGCCCTCCTATTGAGGGCCCTTCAATAAATATTCATTAACAGCAACGAGACACTTTCCCACCCTTTGCGTTATACCGTTCATCCTGGGCTTCGCAGAAAAATTCTTTCCTGGTTTTCACGGGATCTTCAGGATGATGCTTTTTCATATGTGCCACATACGTATCATAACTTGGCACGCCGACGAGCAAACTGACGAATTGCTTTCTGTAGCTGAGAATTGTAATTATTCTTTTCAACATCGCTTTCCCTCCCTTATGACGACCTTGATACATAAGGCGTTTCATGTAAATCTATTTTCTGGTTCTTCAAGACTTTTATCCATAACCTAATGGCAGAAATCAGGACCGTGATCACTACGATCATGAAGATGGCACATAGGGCAGCATCCACATAATCATTGACGATGACCCGCTTCATCTCGGCCAGATTGGCTGCCGGAGCAAGAACTTCCCCACTATCATAAGCCGCTTTAAATTTATCCTTATGTGCCAAAAAGCCAATTGCCGGGTTTTCGTGGAACAGCTTTTGCCACCCTGCCGTCATGGTCACTATCAACAAGAATGTAGTGGGCACAAGAGTGACCCATGTGTACGCTTTTTTGCCCATTTTGAAAAGGACCGTCGTCCCAAGCAGCAACGCAATGGCGGAAAGCATCTGATTCGCGATTCCAAACAATGGCCAAAGGGTATTGATTCCGCCAAGAGGATCAATGACCCCTTGATAAAGGAAGTACCCCCAACCGATTACACAAATGGCAGTCGCAATTATATTGGGCAGCCATTTATTCGTTTCGGCAAATGGTTTGTAAAAGGTGCCGATGATATCCTGTATCATAAAACGTCCCACCCTGGTTCCTGCATCAATGGTGGTCAATATGAACAATGCCTCGAACAGTATCGCGAAATGATACCAGAACGCCATCAGGGACGCCCCCCCAATCACTTGCGAGAAGATATGGGCCATGCCGATTGCAAAAGTTGGAGCTCCTCCAGTACGGGATATAATGGTCTCTTCCCCAACATCGTCCGCAAGGCCGGTAATCATCTCAGGTGTCACAAGGAAACCCCAATCGGATATCGTAGCAGCCACTTGCGCTGGTTCCGTTCCCACAACGGCCCCCGGGCTGTTAATGGCAAAATAGATACCTGGCGTCAATACACAGGCGGCAATCATCGCCATGATGGCTACAAAGGATTCAGTCAACATCGCCCCGTATCCGATTGGACGTGCATGCGATTCGCGTTCAATCATTTTAGGAGTCGTACCTGAGGAAACGAGTGCATGGAATCCCGATACCGCTCCACAAGCGATCGTAATGAATAGGAACGGGAATAAATTTCCGGAAAATACAGGTCCCGTTCCATCGATGAATTGAGTGACGGCAGGCATTTCAAGGCTCGGCATGACAATAAAGATGCCTAGTGCAAGTCCGATGATCGTACCGATTTTCAAGAATGTACTTAAATAATCACGCGGTGCCAATAACATCCATACAGGTAAAACGGAGGCAACGAAACCATAGACAATCAACATGATGGCAATCGTTTCCCCGCTGAAAGTGAACATTGGCGCCAATGTTGCACTCTCGGCTACAAAGCGGCCGAAATATAACGCGAGCATCAAAAGTATGATTCCGATAATCGACCCTTCACCAACCCGTCCCGGCCTTATATAACGCATGTAAATGCCCATAAGGACTGCAATAGGTATGGTCGAGGCAATCGTGAACATTCCCCACGGACTGCCCACCAGCGCTTTTACGACAACCAGGGCAAGTACCGCCAGTAAAATGATCATGATACCGAGGATACCGACCATCGCTATCAAGCCTGTAATCGGTCCAATCTCCTCTTTGATCATTTCTCCCAAAGATTTGCCGTTACGGCGCATCGAACCGAAAAGAATGATGAAATCCTGTACGGCACCAGCCAAAACAACTCCGACTACAAGCCATAGCGTCCCTGGCAAATATCCCATCTGAGCTGCAAGGATGGGGCCTACGAGAGGTCCAGCTCCGGCAATTGCTGCAAAGTGGTGGCCAAACAACACCCATTTGTTTGTAGGTACATAATCTTTCCCATCATTATTCGCTTCCGATGGAGTCTGGCGATTGTCATCTAGCTCAAACACTTTCCGTGCAATGAATTTACTATAAAAGCGGTATGCAATTGAATAAACACAGAGTGCCGCAGTAACAATCCACATGGCATTGATGCTTTCCCCCCGGTTTAGCGCGACGAAACCAAAACTCACCGCACCCAATGCAGATATGATCCCCCAAAGAATAACAGACTTAAGCGCTTTCATTTTTTTCCATCTCCTCTCTATCGATCTAGTGTACAACTATAAAAAACCTTCATTTATTAGGGGCCAGGGCTGTATTTCTCCCCGTACCCATTAAATTTAAAGAATTTTATATATATTCTGAATTATATGTTACCGTAAGGTTTTTTAGCAATAGCAATTTAGTCAATTTGTAAAGTATTTTCCATTATTTTGTCGATAATTCCCTCCTTTCCCACTTTGGTGGAATCAATGATTTCAACGCTTTATAAAAATCGTATTGTGTGAACGCATTTTTAGAAGGTTCATCATTAAATGAACGGGATGCGATCCCCAAGTTTATGATGCTCATTATGGGACCAACACAAAAAATGTGCGCCGGATGGCACACATTTTTCTTTATCCTATCTGATTTTCCCTTAATGAGCTGCGGTTTAAATCGTAATAAAAACCCCTCTGCCGCAACAATTCATCATGGGATCCTTTTTCAATGATCCTTCCTTCATCAAGTACGAGGATTTGATCACTTTGCTGAATTGTATTCAATCTGTGGGCAATGACAAAACTTGTCCTCCCCTCCATCAAGCGGTGTAATGCTTCCTGGATTTTAAGCTCAGTTATCGTATCTATGCTACTTGTCGCTTCATCCAAAATCAATAATACGGGATCCGCTAAAATAGCCCTGGCAATCGATAATAGCTGGCGCTGCCCCTGACTTATTCCACTGCCATCTTGATTCAAGATGGTATCGTATCGATCTGGCAGTTTCATGATAAAGGAATGGGCATTGGCAAGCTTGGCTGCATTCACCACTTCTTCATCTTCTGCCTCCAGCCGGCCGTAGCGGATATTTTCACGAATCGTACCTTGAAACAAGAAGGAATCCTGTAAAACGAAGCCCATATGCTTACGGAGGCTGGACCTCGTCACCTGTTGGATATCCTGGTCGTCAATCAATATCCGGCCGCTGTTCGGCTCGTAAAAACGGGCAAGAAGATTAATGATCGTGGTCTTACCTGCCCCCGTGGGACCTACAAGCGCGATGGTCTCCCCTTTTTTTGCATGGAAACTAACATCATATATCGTTTGCTCTTCATCATTATACGAAAAGGAAACACCCTCAAAGTCCACCTCACCGCGGACTTCACGAAGTTCAGAAGCCTGTTTCTCATCCACTTCTTCTTCTTTTTCATCAAGTATGGCGAAAACCCGTTCAGCACCGGCAACAGCTGAGAGGAGTGTATTGAATTGGTTAGCCAGGTCATTGAGCGGACGGGTGAATTGCCTTGAGTACTCGGTGAAAATGACAATGACCCCGATGGAAACCGTACCTATGCCATTCAGCGCCAAAAACCCTCCGACAGCGGCTATTACCGTGAAACTTAAGTTGTTCAGTAAATTCATCAGTTTTGGAATCAGCCCTGAGTATGATTGTGATAGGAATCCGGCTTTCTTTAAATTTTCACTCCGGATGATAAAATCACGGATCACTTTATCTTCCTGTGAAAAAGCCTTTACGATCCGTTGTCCGGAAATCGTTTCTTCTATAAACCCATTCAGTTCTCCAAGGTTCTTCTGCTGTGCTTTAAACAACTTTCCCGTCCTGTTCGTTATCCACCTCAGACCGAAGAACATGAGAGGAACGATGAATAAGGTTAGAATAGTTAATAAAGGGCTCAAATACAGCATGACTCCGATCGTCCCGACAAGTGTCAGCACACTTGAAAAGATCTGGATGACGGAACTATTCAAAGTGGAACTGACATTTTCAATATCATTCGTGACCCTGCTCATCAACTCCCCGTGCTGACGCCGATCAAAAAAGGGAATGGACAACTGGTGAAGCTTTTTGAATAGTTGATTGCGCATCGCATATACCGTATCCTGTGCAATTCCGATCATCCAATAATTCTGAAGCCACATGGATAGGGAATAAAATATGTAGACTCCGAGAAGCCCTAAAAGAAGGCTGATAAGCCCCCCGCTATCTCTTGTGACAATATAATCATCAATGGCCATCCCAACAAGAAAGGGGCCAAGCAATCCCAAAACCGAGCTTATCAGTACCATGAAAAGGACACATAATAGCAGGCTTTTATTCGTTGCCAAGTAGGGAATGATCCTTTTTACCGTATTCCAGGAGTTGACCGGTTTAGACTTTGCCTTATCGGGAGATATTCTTCGACTCAAGCGAAATCCCCTCCTCCCCAAACTGTGAGCGAACGATTTTTCGATAAAGATCGCTTGTTTGCATCAAATCCTGATGTTTCCCCAGCGCAAGGACTTGACCGCTTTCCAGCAACAAGATTTTGTCAGCCTCCATGGCTGTACTGATTTTTTGTGTAATGATGAGCGTTGTGCATGTATAGTCCTTTAAAGCGGCAAGCAATTTACTTTCCGTCTTCAAATCCAGCGCACTTGTACTATCATCCAGAAGGAGAATCTTCGGTTTGCGCACCAATGCTCTTGCAATCGATAAGCGCTGTTTTTGCCCTCCAGACAGATTCACTCCTTTTTGCCCTAACTGGGTTTCATATTGCTTCGGAAGTTTCATTACGGTCTCATGGACCTGAGCATGCATGGCCGCAACCATGATTTCCTCCATCGAGGCACCCTCTTTTCCCCAAGCGACATTATTTTTTATGGTCCCCGAAAAAAGCAGGGCCTCTTGCGGTACATAGCCGATCCTGTTCCGCAGCGAATTCAAGGGAATATCTTTCAGATCTTGGCCATCAATTTGAATGGAGCCGCTTTCAACTTCATATAATCTCGGAATCAGCTGAAACAGTGATGTCTTCCCTGATCCTGTCGCTCCTATGATGGCAAGCGATTCTCCCGGATCGATGGAGAAGGTCAGGTTTTTCAATATCGGGGTTTCGGTTCCAGGATAGCGGAAAGATACATCCAGAAACTTAATGCCTCCCCCATTGACGGCCCCACTCTTGCTTTCCGCTTTACCTTCATCAATATCTATCGAAGTTTCAAATATTTCCGTCACACGTTCCGCTGAAGCCTTTGCACGGGAAATGACCATGATCAGCCATGAAAAAACGGAAAGGGATGCCGCAATCCTCGTGGCATAGTTGACAATCGCCACAACTTCCCCTACCTGTATATCTCCCGTCGTTATAAATTCACTTCCAAGCCAGAGAATGATCAGAATCGCCACATTCATGACAAGCATCAGCACAGGCATCGTCGTTTCAATTAAACGAAGGGAAGACACAGTCTTTCTTTTCAACTCTTCATTCGCATCGTCAAATCGGCCGATTTCATGCTCCTTACGAAGAAAAGCTTTGATCAAGCGCATGCCTATCAGGTTTTCCCTCATGACTCCATTGACATTATCGAGTTTTTTCTGGACGAGCTTAAACAGCTTAGCCGCCCGTTTCATAACCCATCCCAAGAAGAAAACAAGAACCGGAATTGAAATGACCAATACAAGGGATAATTTCAAATCGACCGCAATAGCCATGATGGCTCCGCCGATTACGATCAACGGCGCCCTTGCCATGATACGCAAGCCCATAAAAACCGTATTTTGAAGTTGGGTCACATCATTCGTCATCCTTGTGATCAACGAGGAAGTCGGGATATTATTCAAGTTCGCAAAAGAAAACGCCTGTATTTTACCAAAAAGGCTTGTCCTGACATCATGTCCAAAGCTTTGACTTACATGTGATGCCGTAAATGAATTAACGATCCCGCCAAGAAATGAAAAAACGGAAAGTCCAACCATGACACTTCCCCATTTAATCACCACCGATAAATCTTTCTGCAAAATGCCATCATCAATGATTTTTGCTATAAATAGAGGTTGTAATAGCTCTACCCCGAGCTCGACAATCATTAAGGATAAAGCAAGAATGATCAAAAGCCAGTATGGCTTAAGAAATGAGGACAATTTTTTCATCTATGACACCTTCGATTCTCCGTATGTAAATAGCATCTTTTCATCCTCTCATTATACATTTTTATACAGATTTTTTAAAAGATTTTAACTGTTTTAAAGCACTGGTAAATATCTTGAATTTTTTTTATAAATACCCTTGACAAATAACAGGAAATAAGCGAAAATTCTAATTGATAATGATTTTCAATTTCATTATCGATCTCTGAAATTTGATAAGCAATTACGATATTCTCTTATCGTACCCTTTTGATATTGTACATAGATACAATGTCGCCCCGGCTTCTCTGTGCCTAGTAAAATTATATGCTCATTAGCGAATGCAAGTCACTAGAATATTGCCCCCTCTTTATTCAAGTAATTTATTCACATTGGAAGCATATTAGGCAGCCGGGGATTATTTTTTTTCAACTATTAAACTTACATATATGATTAAAGGAGCAGGATGATCATGAAACTAGAAGATATCATTAAAGAACGGCGCAGCATCAAACGATTTAAGGACATCCCTGTTCCTATTGATACCATCCAATCATTATTGGAAACTTCGACATGGGCACCGAACCATAAAATGACCCAGCCATGGCGCTTCGTCGTGGTGCATGGTGATAGCCGTTTAAAACTCGCAGAAGCAACACGTGCATTCATGGAAGGCAAAGAGAAGGACCCTGAAAAGAAAAAAGCAGCCGGACAGCGAGGATATAATAAACTCATAGGTGTACCGATGTTTGTCGCAGTGATCATGGAAGAGAATCCGAATCCCATGACACGTGAAGAAGATTATGCGGCTACAAGTGCCTTGATCCAGAATTTTAGCCTGCTTGCCTGGGAACAGGGAATCGGGATGATATGGGAAACATACGGCATGATACACAGCATGGAGTTTCGTGAAGCTTTGGGCGTGAAACCAGGCGAGAAGATCGTCGGCAGCCTTCACGTTGGCTATCCCGATATGATTCCTGCCCCTCGTCCAAGGAACGCGATCGATCAACTCCTGACCGTCATGGACTAACATAAAAGGAAGGCCTCCAATCTTCCAGTTGGAGGCTCAGACTGTAGACAAACTTGAACTGCCCCGTAAATGTTAGACACCAAACTAACATTTACGGGGTGTTTTTTATGGCTAATTTTTCTGCC